>JAEZDQ010000167.1 GCA_023433225.1 Bacteroidota bacterium
TCCCTAATCCGGTCGATGGCTTCCACAACGGTGTTTAAAGCGGTGTCGAATCCGATGGTATAATCGGTTCCGAAAATATCGTTGTCAATGGTTCCGGGAACTCCAATGAAAGGAACGCCATGTTCTTTGTGAAAAACGGATGCACCTGCAAATGAACCGTCGCCGCCAATGACAATGAGGGCATCAAGCTGATTTTCTTTGAAAGTTTCAAAAGCTTTCTGTCTTCCTTCTTGGGTGCGGAATGCTTCAGAGCGCGCCGTTTTCAGGAAAGTTCCTCCTCGGTGAATAATGTGCCTGACTGAACGCGGACCCAATAAACTCAATTCATTGTTAATCAGTCCTTCGTAACCATTTTTGATGCCGAAGCATTTTATTTCGTAATAAGAACACGCCCTGACTACGGCTCGCACAGCGGCATTCATTCCGGGTGAATCCCCGCCGGAGGTTAGAACGCCTATATTTTGAATGTTGGTTTTCGCCACTGTCAGAAGCTGAAATTTGAAGTGCAAATATATGAAATCGCGTCCGTTAAATTAAATTTATTCGGACTAAAAATCATCTTTTCTCTCGTTCTTCAATGGGTTCCAGTCTTCCTGAACGGAAATCTTTTTGTAAAATGACTTCTATATAAAGGTCTTCTCTCGTTTTTTGAGGATTGAATTCGGTTTTCAAATCCAAATCGAAAGCACCACCCGCGGAATTCCAGAGGAAAGCATTCATTCCGCCACGCAAGTCTTTGATGATTTCAAAGGTGGTTTGATCGGTTTCCCGATGGATGAGTTTGATGAGGATTTGGCCTCTTGAGCGCGATAAATCTTTTAATTGGCTTTCGAACTGGTCTGCCAATATTTTTTGTCTTTGTTTGACGTATTTTCTTTTTTGACGATTATTTTTGAAATAGAATGTCGTGTCTTCAATAGCGTTGTATTCTTCTACCGCCACTTTTACATACGGCCAAACATCTCTGACTCTTTTGCGCAACCACAAATAGTACTTTTTTTCTAAATCTGTTTTCAAGTTGAGGTGGAACAATTCGGCATAGTTCAGTTCGATCGTATCAAACGCAGCCAAATCACTTTCTGAAATAGAGTCCATTTCAATCAAATCTTCCTGCAGGTTCTCGTTGGGTTCCGTTATTTGGGCAGATAAGTTGGAAAGGTAAAAGAAAAATAGGATTAATAACTTAAATTTCATAACACCCTTCCTTAGCAAAAATTGTTCCCAATTTTCCCCTAACCCGTTTTCACATTGCATAGGAAGACACAATTGCGTTGGAAAAGCCAATAATTGACATATTTCCATCCAAAAATTATGTAGGTTTGTTGAAATTTTGACCAATGGCAAAAAAAGAATTTTATACCCAAAAATCACTTCAATTTTTAGAGACCTATTTAAATACTTCTTCTCCAACCGGCTATGAAACAGCTGGCCAGTTGGTCTGGATTGATTATATAAAGCCTTTTGTCGATGAAATTAAATCAGACAATTACGGGACGGCTTACGGAATCCTGAATCCGAAAGCGAAATATAAGGTGGTCTTGGAAGCACATGCCGATGAGATTTCCTGGTACGTGAATTACATTTCCAAGGATGGGATGTTGTATGTTATACGGAATGGGGGTTCAGACGCGGTGATTGCGCCGTCAAAGCGGGTGCACATCCATACCAAAAAAGGAATTGTTCAAGGGTTGTTTGGCTGGCCGGCTATACACATCCGTGACCGGGAGAAGGATGAAGTTCCGAAAATCGAAACCATTTGGATTGATTGCGGAGCGAATTCAAAGGAAGAAGTAGAAGAGATGGGGATTCATGTAGGTTGCGTGGTGACTTATCCCGACGAATTTTCCGTTTTGAATGACCGATATTTTGTTTGTCGCGCATTGGATAACAGGGTAGGCGGTTTCATGGTGGCGGAAGTGGCCAGAATGATTCATGAAAATAAGGACAAAATGGATTTTGGGGTTTATTTCACCAATTCGGTTCAGGAAGAAGTTGGTTTACGCGGTGCGGAAATGATTACCAAAACCATCCGGCCTGATGTGGCCATCGTAACCGATGTGACCCACGATACCACGACGCCAAAAATCAGCCAAGTTAAAGAAGGGGAAATCAAATGCGGTGACGGGCCGGTAATCACTTATGCCCCGGCGGTTCAAAATAATTTGCGCGAATTGCTCATCGAAGCGGCGGAAGATAAAAAGATTCCTTTTCAGCGGGCTGCCAGCAGTCGTGTGACCGGAACGGATACGGATGCTTTTGCTTACAGCAATGGAGGCGTACCTTCGGCTCTCATTTCTTTACCGTTGAAATATATGCATACAACCGTTGAAATGGTTCATAAAAACGATGTGGAAAATACCATTAAGTTGATGTATGAAAGTTTGAAGAAAATTAAAAACAACCAAAGCTTCAAGTATTTTTAAGATTTCTCGTACCGAATGACACCGAAAAATAAATCATTCGCTAAAATAGTATCGACAATGGGACATCCGCTGGTGACTGTCCCATTTGTCGTTATTTATATTTTATTTCAAACGCAACCGTTCAAAAATGCTTTGTTTATAGCCTCATTGGTCATAGGACTCATTCAAATCCCGGTTTTGATTCATTTATTTAAGAAATTAAAAATGAAAAAAATTGAGAGTTTTGATGTTTCCAACCGGCAAGAGAGAAAGAAATTTTATTTTTTTCTTTTTCCTTTGGTGGTTTTAGTGAACTTGGTTTTATACCTTACCAAACAATCTGTGGAGTTGACTTACGGATTTTTATTTGCGACTATTTTATTGTTAATGATGCAGATAATGAATTATTTCATCAAAACTTCACTGCATGTTGCGGTCAATTTTTACTTAGGTTTTTTGCTGTTTGATTTGAATCCGATTTTAGGGATTTTCTGGTGGGCATTTACCGTTCTCATCGCCTGGTCGAGATTTGAATTAAACAAACATACAGCTGCTGAAATCTGCTGTGGTTCATTGATTGGCAGTTCCTGCGGAATGGGGTTACAGTTTTTTATTTGAGACGGCTTATTCTTCTTCCACCAAAACTTCATAAGCTCCGGCGTTTGGCGAACTAGGGTCGCGCTGATTTCCTAAAATATCATTTTCAATCCAATAATCCGATGAACCAATATCTTTAGCGGCAGATTCCACCTTGAGCCTTAAATCGTTCTTTCCGAACCCGGGATTTACGAATAAAGGGTCTCCTTCAGTAATGTTAGAAGGAAAAGTTAAATCTCCGAATTCATTTCTGATGAAATTATTTTGGAAATCATGGTTAAAAGGTACGCCTTCAATTTTGTCAAAATAAACGGCATTTTGCGAACGTCCGTAAAAAATGCTGTTATAGAAATTAGCCTGATTAAGTTCGGCTCCGTCATTGCTTAAAAACAAACTATAATTTGACCCGGTTCCCTGACCGATGTTGTGGTAATTCGCAAAAGTACAATGTCTGAAATCGTAAGTTCCACCTTCGAGTGCCAGAGAAGCTACATCACTGTTATTGATGACTAAATTGTATCCGGTAATGTTTGCATTTTTGGCATATAAACCGATGGATTCATTGTTTAGGATTTTGGTATTTGAAATTACCAGATTGGCTTGTTCTACTTCCAAGCCGATGTTTCCGCCTTTTATAATTGCGTATTTAATTTCTGAATTAGTGAAAGGTTTCAAATGAATTTTATTCCACATATTCGGCAAAGAATCAGAGCGTTCATCGTGTCGGTCACTCCGGAAAATCACTTCGTTGCCATAGCTTCCGGTTACATTAAGCGTCCCATTGACGGTCATTCCTGCGTCATTGTGAAAATAAACCTTTGTGCCTGCATGAATCGTTAGATTGTTATTAACAACGGCGTTTCCAAATATTACTCTTGATTCCGTATTATCCCAAAAAGTTTCATTATAGATTTCATTAATTAACACATCAGTTTGTCCTTGTTCAGGAATATAAAATTTGGCCTTTTCTATCCATGACAATAATTTCACTTGTTGCGAGCCGTTAGTTGTTTCAAATACCAACTCATCTTCATACAATGGATTTACAGGTGCTTCGCCTGCGGCAATTTCCACAAAAATAAAAATACTGTCTTTGGCTCTTACCGGAATATTTTCAAAAGAATAACCGGGCATTCCGTCCACATTCAGTTTGTAAAAAGAATTTTCTCCTCTTGACAAATAGATTTTCGGAATTTCGACATCGTCGTTCTGGCGGTTGTGAACCGTGAGTTTATAAGTCTGGGAATTGGTGTGGTTGAAAACCGTGTCCAATGAAACGGTATCCGTTGAAAATCCCAATTCGTCCGAAGCAAAGTCGAAATCAAAGTCGTCGCGACAAGAGCTGATTCCTATTATAATCAATAAAACCGATGTGGTTAAGAGGTTGCGGATTCTCATAAAAATGAAATTAATGGAACAAAACTAATTAAATATGGACAATGTACAAAGTCTCAAACCCAAAGATTGGTTTTTATATCCGATTGGTATATGAAGAAAATTTCCCGGTGAAAAGTTTTTTGTTTCTAAAAAATAATTATCTTTGCACACTCAAAAGTAAGATCAAATGAAAAAAGGTATTCACCCGGAAAATTATCGTTTAGTAGCCTTCAAAGACATGAGTAATGACGAGACTTTCATTACCCGTTCAGCTGCCGACACACGCGATACGATTGAAATCGACGGTGTAGAATATCCATTGGTAAAAATGGAGATTTCAAGCACCTCACACCCTTTCTATACCGGTAAAGTGAAATTGGTTGACACAGCCGGGCGTATCGACAAGTTCAAAAATAAGTACTCAAAATTTAAAAAATAAGATTTTGATTTGTTCATAATAAAAAAGTCCCGTTTGCGGGGCTTTTTTTATGTGTTTGATTTTCAGGATAATTTATTCCCCGGGAAAACGGCCATAGATGTTTTTATACAAATCACGGTAAATTTCCAGAATTACTTTTCTTTTCAGTTTCAAAGTCGGGGTGAGTTGGCCGCCGTCAATGGTCCATTCGTCGGGCGTCATTTCAAATTTTTTGATTTGTTCCCAATGGCCCAGTGTTTTGTTGTGCCGATCAATTTGTTTTTGCATCAGTCGGATGACATTTTCATCGCGGATGATATCCCTTTTGTTTTCCGGTAAATCAATTTTTTCATTTTCCGCCCAGGTTTTTATGTTTTCAAAGTTGGGTTGGATAATGGCTGCGGGCATTTTTTCGCCCTCGCCAATGACCATGATTTGTTCGATATACCAAGATTGTTTGAGGTCATTTTCAATCATTTGCGGTGCAATGTATTTGCCTCCCGAGGTTTTGAACATTTCCTTTTTTCGGTCGGTGATTTTCAAGTTTCCGTTGTGAATTTCTCCAATATCGCCCGTTTTGAAAAAGCCGTCTTCGGTCATTACTTCCCGGGTCAATTCCGGTTTGTTGTAGTAACCGATCATCACATTGGGCCCTTTGGCCAAAATCTCACCGTCTTCCGCCAATTTGATGGTTACACCATCGATGGGTTTTCCGACCATCCCGATTCCAAAACCTTCTTTATTCATCGAATTGACCGAAATCACCGGCGATGTTTCCGTAAGGCCGTAACCTTCTAAAATCGGGATTCCCGCACCCCAGAACATTCGGTTTAATTTTGGTGAAAGTGCCGCACTTCCGGAAACCATACAAGTTAAATTCCCGCCAACACCTTCACGCCATTTTTTGAAAACGAGTGCATCGGCGATTTTATGTTGGATTTTCCAAAGCATTCCCGGATTGCCAAATGGTTCATAATCTTTCAATAAACCAAGTGCCCACATGAAAATTTTGGTTTTGACGCCGCCTGCCGAAGCTCCTTTGTCATATATTTTCGCATATACTTTCTCGACCAATCGTGGGACGACTGTCATTACATCCGGCTGGACTTCTTTCATGTTTTCTCCGATGGTTTCCATGCTTTCGGCATAATAAATTCCGATTCCGTTGTACATATACAAATAAATCAGCATCCGTTCAAAAATATGGCAAAGCGGCAGGAAACTGAGCGCCTTGGGCTGGTTCGAAGGGAATTTCGGTACGCGCGGATTGCTGCCCAAAACATTTGAAACAATATTTTTATGGCTGAGCATTACGCCTTTCGGGCTTCCGGTAGTGCCGGAAGTATAAATGATGGTTACCAAATCATCAGGTTTCACTTGTTGTTTAACCGCTTGGACTTCGTGTTGCGTTGAGGCATCCAAGCCCATATCCAAAATTTCCGTCCAATTGGGTGCACCATCCACTTCGTCAAAAGTATAAATGGAAACCAATGATGGTACTTGGCCTTTGATGGAGGCTATTTTTTGATAAAGATCCGCATCCGATACAAATGCCAGCTTTACTTGAGAATCATTGAAAATGTATTTGAAATCATTGGGCGAAATGGTTGGGTATACCGGGACGCTGATGCAGCCGATTTGTTGCAGGCCAATGTCCAAAATGTTCCATTCCGTGCGGTTTGTGGTTGAGGCTATGGCCACTTTGTCGCCATGCTGAATTCCTAATTTCAGAAAACCGCGGCTGACCATATTGGCTTTATTGGCGAATTCTTCGGTAGAAATCTTCTGCCATTCGCCTTGTTTTTTCATCACGATGCTGTCTTCCCGGAGATGGTTTTTTAATTGGTATTTTAAAAAATCAAAAAGTCTGCTTATTTCCATAAAAAATATTATGCGACAAATTAGTAATATTTACCGAGAATTTCAATAATTATTTTGAAAGGCTATTCTTCGTCGTAAGATTCCATTTCACGGTCAAAAAACACAAAAGCTTGTTCCAATAAACCAGCTATTTCGGTTTCCAAGTCCACATCGGGTTCTTCTTCCAAAGCATCGTACCATTCGATTTCTTCTGTTTCCACATCCAAAAGGAAACGGGGAAAGTCCGTATGTAAAATGTAGATTTTATCGGGCGTTTCCGAATTGTCGGCGATTAAAAATTTAGGTGTTTCCATGGATTAATTTTTTGGTTTGTTTTATATAGCGTAAAATTAAGAATATTGCGGAAATGGTCAAACCAAATCCCAGCCCAATCCACATGCCGATAGCGCGCATTTCGAAGTAAATTGCAAGTAATATGCCCAATGGAAGTGCGATGACCCAATAAGAAATAAAAGTGATTAGCGATGGAATTTTCACATCTTGCATACCCCGTAATGCACCGAGGACGACCAATTGTACGCCATCCGACAATTGGAAAAATGCAGCGATTATCAATAATTGGGCAGCTAAGTTGATAACTTCTTGGTTGTTTAAATAGAAAGTAGGAAGCTCATAGCGGAATGCAATCATAAGAATTCCACAAATTAACATAAAAGCGGTGACCATAAAGATGGCAGACCAACCCGCATCGCGCAGTGTCCGGTAATCCTTCAAACCTAATTGGTTCCCGACCCGGACAGTTGCTGCTACGCCCAACCCCATGCACATCATAAAAGTCGTGGATGCTAGGCTGATGGCAATTTGATGGGCGGCCAGATTTGTTTTTGCCAATTGCTGTTCGGCCAACTCTGCCGAAAAAGCATAACCGCAAACAAAAGCTGCCCCCGTAAAGGCACTGACTTCAAAGAAAGAAGTCAATGCGGTGGGAACACCCATACTGAGGATTTTCTTGAATATATTTTTGTTGAATTTTTTAAATGTGACTTCTTTCAAATAAGCTTTTGTCTTTTTGAATGAAAGCAGCGCGAGAACCAAAAAGACCAACATGGCAATTCGGGCACAAAAGGTTCCCCATCCGGCTCCTTCCACTTCCAGCCTCGGAAATCCCCAATATCCATAAATCCAACCGTAATTCAAAAGGATATTGACAATATTCCCGAAAAGGGTGGCCACCGTTACGGGAATGGTCAGTGATAATCCCTCTGAAAACTGCCTGAAAGATTGGAAAATCATAATGGGAATCATCGACCAAGCCATGATGGAAAGGAATGGAATCGCTTCCTCAATCACATCCGGCGGTTGGCCTAAATAATACAATATCGGTCTAATCGCTTCCAGAACAACCAATAATATAACCGCCAAAGCTACATTCAAAACCATTCCATGGGAGAATATACGTGCGACGCGCGGACGGTTGTTTTTAGCATCTGCGGCAGCAATCAACGGCGACATGGCAAAACTAAAACCAAAGGCTATGACCAAAGCGGTAATGAAAACCGCATTACCCAATGAGACTGCACCCAATGCAACTTTTCCTAAATTTTCGTCTTTGATGTAATCAAATTTTCCGCCCAAGCCGCCGACCATGAAATTATCAACCAAGTTGACCATAATCTGTCCGGCCTGCGTAACCATGACTGGAACGGCTAATTTCAGGTTTTTTTGCAGGTGTTCTTTGTAAGTCACGTGACCTTTTTTGATTTTAGCGACAAAAAAAATCCTCCAAATACTTGAAGGATTTTATTTCAAGGATAAATGTTTCTTATTTTTTTGCAGTATTTGTATTGTCACCTACCACTCCTTTAATGCGGAATATTTTCCTGCCTTCGGTCACGGCGTTGGAGTTAATGGTAACGGTTTTGTTGAATGCGCCCGCTTTAGAAGTCGTGGTGTATTCAATGGTCATGCTTGCAGATTTTCCGGGAGCGATGGGTTCTTTCGGCCATTGCGGAACGGTACAGCCGCAAGAAGCTTTTGCCTCGGAAATAATCAAAGGTTTGTCCCCTGTGTTTTTCACTTGGATGGTTGCGATGGCTTTTCCACCTAACTTTACATTTCCTAAATCTACGGTAGATTCACTCAGTTCAATTTCTTGCGCTGATAAAAAGCCCAATCCTACAAAAGCAAATGCGCCTATAAAAAGTAATTTTTTCATTGAATTAATAATTTTAATTACATAAATTTAGAAATAAAATCTATATAAAGTAGATTCTAATCTTAAATTTGCAATCTGACAAGAAAAAAAAGTCCTCGTTAATGGAATTAGCTACAAAATACAACCCCCAAACTGTTGAAAACAAATGGTACGATTACTGGATGAAAAATGGATATTTCACATCCAAACCGGACCAGAGAGAACCCTATACCATTGTGATTCCCCCGCCGAACGTTACCGGTATGCTTCACATGGGGCACATGCTCAACAATACGATTCAGGATGTATTGATTCGCCGCGCGCGGATGAAAGGCTACAACGCTTGCTGGGTTCCGGGGACTGACCACGCGTCCATTGCGACTGAAGCCAAAGTAGTGGGTAAATTAAAAGAAGAAGGTTTCACAAAACTTCAAATCGGAAGGGAGAAATTTTTAGACCACGCCTGGGATTGGACGCATAAACATGGCGGCATTATATTGGAACAGTTAAAGACTTTGGGTTGTTCGTGTGACTGGTCACGAACCAAATTTACGATGGATGGGGATTTATCAGAATCCGTAACCAAAGTATTTGTTGATTTATACAACAAAGGAATGATTTACCGCGGTTACCGCATGGTTAACTGGGATCCGGAAGCCAAAACAAACATTTCCGATGAAGAAGTGATTTACAAAGAAAAACAAGGAAAATTATTTTTCTTAAAATATAAAATTGATCCTTCGACAAATTCAGGGAATGAAGAATATATCTTGGTTGCGACCACTCGTCCCGAAACGATTTTCGGCGACACGGCGGTGTGCATCAACCCCAACGATGAAAGGTATTCTTTTCTGAAAGGCAAAAGAGTCATCGTGCCGATTATCAACCGCTCAATTCCGGTCATTGAAGACGAATATGTGGACATCGAATTCGGAACAGGTTGCCTGAAGGTAACTCCTGCCCACGATTTAAATGATTATGAATTGGGTAAGAAGCACGATTTGCAAATCATCGATGCCATGAATGACGATGCGACTTTGAACCAAAATGCGTATCATTATGAAGGAATGGATCGGTTCAAAGCCCGGAAAGAAATCGAACTGGAGTTGGTGGAAAAAGGATTACTCGAAAAAGTAGAAAATTACACCAACAAAGTCGGGACTTCAGAAAGGACGGGTGCAGTCATCGAACCAAAACTTTCGGTTCAATGGTTCCTGAAAATGAAGGAGCTTTCACAACCTGCTTTGGACAATGTCTTGAACGACACCATTCAGTTTCATCCCCCAAAATTCAAAAATACCTATAAACACTGGATGGAAAATGTCCACGATTGGAATATTTCTCGCCAATTGTGGTGGGGCCATCAGATACCTGCTTATTATTATGGTGAAGGCCAAGCCGATTTTGTGGTGGCTTTGAACAAAAAGGAGGCGCTTGAAATTATTTATCGAGAAAGAAATTTGGTTTTGACCGAAGAAGATTTGCACCAAGATGAAGATGTGTTGGATACCTGGTTCTCTTCCTGGCTATGGCCTATTTCGGTTTTCGACGGAATCAACAATCCCGATAATGACGAAATCAATTATTATTATCCGACCCAAGATTTGGTCACCGGACCCGATATTATTTTTTTCTGGGTCGCGAGAATGATTATGGCCGGGTACGAATACCGTAATGAATTTCCGTTTAAAAATGTTTATTTCACCGGAATTGTGCGCGATAAACAGGGACGTAAAATGTCCAAGTCCTTAGGTAATTCACCGGATCCGATTGAGCTGATGAACCAATATGGCGCAGATGGCGTCCGGGTGGGAATG
>JAEZDQ010000177.1 GCA_023433225.1 Bacteroidota bacterium
GTATTTATTCATTTACCTCCACGACTCGGAAACCTTTCTTTCTATCATGGAAGCAGAATTTTCTGCCCGGGCCAACCGGGAAGTAAAACCTTTTACCCGTTATTTGAGTTTTCCGGTTCAAATGGGCGTTTGGGCGATTTTCGCTTTGGTTTCGTTGATTTTCCCTTATGTCCATCAAAGAACCAAGTTCAAAAAGTCGTATCAATTTTTCTTTTGGTGGACGCTCATTTGTTTTGTTTTATTGAGTTTGGTTCCTTCAAAAAAAGAACGGTATTTGTTCCCGTTAATGATTCCTTTGGCGGCTACGACCGGAATCTATTTATATTACCTCACTCAAAACCAAGACTGGAGAAAATGGGAGAAAATCTTGGTGAAGTTTTCATTTGCCTTGTTAGGCACAGTAGGTTTAATTATACCGATTCTGTTGTTCTTCATTTTAAAAACAGAATTGAATTTTTACTCCTTGGCATTGTCAATAGTGGGTTTACTCATTGGCATTTACCTTTTTGGTCAAACTTTTAATTTCCATGTTAAAAATGCTTTTTGGGGAGCGGTCGCCTTGGTGTCTTCGGCCATGTTGTTAGGTATGCCCGTCATTGATCTCATTTTTAAAAGTAATCCCAACTACCAATCCTTATTATCCCAAAAAGAAAGAATCGAAAAATCGGGGCTGAAACTCTATGGTTTTAATGCTTATTCACCAGAAATTTGGTTCAAGTACGGAGAAAAAATCCCGGAAATTTATTTAGAAAAACCGGATACATGGCCCAAAGAAAAGGAATTTTACCTGATTTCCATCGACAACCAACCGGTAACTTCTGTCCAAAAAGCAATGGATGAACATGGAATGAAAGCCACGTTCATCCGGAAATTTGATGACAATGAAGAAAAACCGGGCAGTAAAAACCATGTAGACCGCAAAAGGATGTTACTGTTTAAGGTGAACTGATTCTCCCAAAAAAACCATTCAAATTTTTGAATACCCGGAAGGGCTGTCACAAAGATTTCCCTTCTACTTTCTATTATTTCCTTTTTACTGGATTATCTTTGCAATCCAAAATTCAAACGCGATGAGCAACCCGAACCGATATACATTAACCGCTGCCCTCCCCTATGCCAACGGACCGCTTCACATCGGGCATTTGGCCGGGGTTTACATTCCTTCCGATATTTATGCGAGATATTTGCGCCGAAAAGGAATGGACGTGGCATTTATCGGCGGTTCGGACGAACATGGAATTCCGATTACCATTCGGGCAAAAAAAGAAAATACTACCCCACAGGCGATTGTCGATAAATACCACGAATTAATCAAGGAAACCCTGGAGAAATTCGGTGTTTCTTTTGACCATTATTCGCGCACTTCCAATCCCAAACACCATGAAGTTTCTTCTGATTTCTTTTTGAATTTGTATAAAAAAGGAAAGTTTACAGAAGAAGTTTCGGAGCAATTTTACGACGAAGAAGCCAAAGAATTTTTGGCCGATCGCTACATTGTAGGCCAATGTCCGAAATGCCAAAACCCGAACGCCTATGGTGACCAATGCGAGAGTTGCGGCTCAACTTTGAGCCCTACTGAATTGATCCATCCAAGGTCGGCTTTGAGCGGGAATGTTCCGGTCTTGAAAGAAACCAAAAACTGGTACTTGCCTTTGAATGAATACGAGGATTTCCTGAAAGATTGGATTTTGGAAGGCCATAAAAACGATTGGAAATCCAATGTGTACGGTCAGGTAAAATCATGGATTGATGACGGTTTGAAGCCCCGTGCCATGACGCGCGATTTGAATTGGGGCGTAAAAGTTCCGTTGCCGGAAGCCGAAGGAAAAGTTCTTTACGTTTGGTTTGACGCGCCTATTGGCTACATCACTTCCACGATTGAATGGGCGGAAGCCAATGGAAAAGACTGGAAAGATTACTGGCAAAACCCGGACACCAAACTGATTCATTTCATCGGGAAGGACAACATCGTTTTCCATTGCATCATTTTCCCGGCGATGTTAAAAGCGCATGGCGATTATATTTTACCTGAAAATGTTCCGGCCAACGAATTCATGAATCTGGAAGATGACAAGATTTCAACCTCGCGAAACTGGGCGGTTTGGGGACACGAATATTTAGAAGAATTCCCGGGACAGCAAGACGTATTACGCTATGTTTTGACGGCGAATTTGCCCGAAAACAAAGACAATAATTTCACCTGGAAAGATTTCCAAACCAAAAATAATTCAGAGCTGGTGGGGATTCTGGGGAACTTCATCAACCGTGTGATGGTTTTGACGCACAAATATTATGGAGGCATCATCCCCGAAAAAACGATTGAATTCGAAGAATTAAACCAACTGAAAGATTTCGCCCAAAAAATCGGAGCGCATCTGGAGAAATTTGAATTCCGAAATGCGCTGATGGAATACATGAATCTGGCGCGTTTGGGCAATCAGTTTTTGCAATCTCAAGAGCCTTGGAAGAAACAGGATAAACCGGAAGAAGTAAAAGGAATTATGTATGCAGCGGCACAAATCGCCGGAATGCTGGCGCAACTGGGCGAACCTTTCCTACCGTTTACATCGGAAAAATTATTCAAAATGCTGAATATTTCACCGATGAACTGGAACGAATTGGAAAATGCAAACGAAATCATTCCTGCGGGACATCAGTTGAATCCTTCGGAATTGGTGTTTGCCAAAATAGAAGACGAAACCATCGAATTTCAAATCAATAAATTAAATCAAAGTAAAACCCTGAACAATATGACAAATCCAAATGCTGAACCACAAAGAGAAACCATCAATTTTGAAGATTTTACCAAAATCGATATGCGTGTGGGAACCATTCTGGAAGCGGAAAAAGTAGAAAAAGCAGACAAACTCCTGAAACTGAAAGTCGATACCGGAATTGACGTCCGTACGATTGTTTCGGGAATTGCGGAAAGCTTTACACCCGAAGAAATCATAGGGAAACAAGTTACTGTTTTGGTCAATTTGGCACCAAGAAAAATCCGCGGAATCGAAAGCCAGGGAATGCTTTTACTGACCGATAAGGAAAACGGGAAATTGACTTTTCTGGTTCCGGAAGAACAGACCGGAAACGGAGTTCAGGTTAGTTAGACAAAATCGGCAGGGAGATTTGGAGAAATCGGCAGGGAGATTTTGGGAAATCGGCAGGGAGATTTTTTGAATGCCCCTGTTGAACGTGATTCCGACACCCAATGGAATGGATCGGTTTACTTGATATTTTAGGCTTATTTTCAAATACTTATGTGAATATTTTTATTAACTTTGGATTAATTAATCTTTAAAAATTAAGTATTATGTCTATCAAATTCAAAGTAATCCCGAGGAAAAACCCTCAGAATATGGCGGCACCGGAAAGGTGGTACGCCGTAGCTGTGGCTGACGGTGAAACGACGCTGAATGATTTGGCGTTGTACGCGATGGAAACCTCAACGGTGACCAAAGCAGATATATTGGCGGTTCTTGACGCGACGCTTACCAAGATTTCTCAAGATTTAAGCAATGGCAAAATTGTACGGGTCGGGGACTATTTTACGCTGCAAATGAGCCTTTCGAGCGAACCCGCTGAATTAGAGCGTGAAGTGAATGCTTCGAAAATCAAAGGCAGCCGGGTGAACTTCAGGCCGGGAACCATGTTGAAATCGATGATGAAACTGGCGACTTACCAGAAGAAATCGTAAATTCTGTTCCATTCAAAGAACCATTCAGCCGTGTTGAATGGTTTTTTTTTAATAATTAATTCAAAATAAATAATTTATTTATTATAAATTTTCTTAGTTTTAACAAAATAATCTAAAATTTTTTAATATGAGAACCTTATTATTATTTTCACTTATTTTACTAAACCTTAATTTATTTTCACAAAACGTCCAAACAGAAAGAGGAGCTGACCCTCCAGAGTGTATCATTGGTCTTACTTCTCCACATATTGTAGGGGAAACACGGGCTTATAGTTATGGTGGTCTTACTGCAGTAGGTTTAACCCCAATATATAAATGGTACCAAGATGGTAGTGCAAGTGTTTCCTTCCCAAACGGGGATAATCACCAAAGCGTAGATGTTACATTAAATTCTCCAGGAACATTATGTTTGAGAGTTACTATTACTTATAGAGAAGGTATGAGAGGACAACAATGTTCCGAATGTTTTGAAACTTGTGATTTAGAGGGAATGGTTGATTATCATGGTGACATTCATTATCAAATTAATGGCAGCGATGTGACATTTTACCCTACCACCTCTAATACTTCCCTTTATTCTTATTGGTGGCAGGTAAACGGAGATGAACCTCCCGGATGGGATCAACCCTCCATTACCATACCACTACCCTATTGTCAAGAGGGTGCTATAGATAATGTTGTTTTGAATATTTTTAACATAAATATGCCTGAAGATTTTGGCTGTAAAGCTAAACTAGGAATAAACTTTGAACCTGGACTTTGCACAAATAGACCACCTATTGAGGATAAGCTTATCGTAGTTATATCAGACTCCAATACCATAAAAGTAAAAGGAGAAAACATTGAAGTTTATAAAATAATGGTTTATGATGCAAACTCAAATTTAATGTTAAATTCTGATTTAAAAGCAGAATTGAATATAGCGAACTTAAAAAATGGAATATATTTTTATAAAATTATTGACGAGAACAATGTCCTTATAAAAAATGGTAATTTCCTAAAGAAATAAATATAGCTAAACTTAAAAATAACCAGTATAGAAATATACTGGTTATTTTATAATAATTATAAAGTAGTTCTTCTTCCCTTTTTGGAGCAATACATACTTTCCTGAAATCAAATCGTCTGGCGTTAAATCATAGGCCTCTCCCACCTTTTCTTTATTGACCGAAATCGCATTGGCTTTCAATTCCCTTCGGGCTTCGCTCTTGGAACTAAGGAACCCGGACTTTTCGGACAAGGCGTCGATGATATTCAGCCCCGAATTCAATTCGTCCATAGAAATAACCGCTTGGGGAACGCCTTCAAAAACCGAGAGGAAGGTTTCCGGGTTCAGCGACTTTAAATCCTCCGTAGTGGACTTTCCAAACAGGACTTCCGACGCTTTGACGGCATTGTCCAGTTCCTCTTTTCCGTGCACCAGAACGGTTACTTCCTCGGCCAACTTCTTTTGGAGCTGCCTCAAATGCGGTTCTCCTTTGTGTTTTTGAATTAAATCTTCAATTTCATCTTGGCCTAAAAAAGTATAAACCTTGATGTATCTCTCTGCATCTTCATCGGATTGATTCAACCAGAACTGATAGAATTTATAGGGCGAAGTCCGGTTTTTATCGAGCCAGACGTTCTCTCCGCCTTCGCTTTTACCGAACTTGGTCCCGTCGGATTTAGTCGTCAAAGGGCAGGTAAACGCAAAGCCTTCGCCTTGGGCAATGCGGCGGACGAGTTCCGTTCCGGTCGTGATGTTGCCCCATTGGTCAGAGCCGCCCATCTGCAATTTGCAACCGAATTCTCTATACAAATGGAGGAAATCGTATCCCTGAATCAATTGATAAGTAAATTCCGTAAAGGACATGCCCACGGATGATTCCGCACTCAACCTTGTTTTGACAGAATCTTTCGCCATCATATAGTTGACGGAAATGTGTTTCCCTACGGTACGGGAGAAATCAATGAAGGAAAATTCTTTCATCCAATCATAATTGTTTACCATGACTGCGCCGTTTGGTGTGGACGAATCGAAATCAAGGAACCGCTCCAGTTGCGAACGGATTCCCGCCACATAAAGGTTTAAAGTTTCTTCATCCAGTAGATTTCTTTCCGCTGACTTGCCGGTCGGGTCGCCGATCATGCCGGTCGCGCCGCCCACCAAAGCAATCGGTTTATGGCCATGACGCTGCAAATGCATCAACAACACAATCGGAACCAAGCTTCCAACGTGGAGTGAATCTGCAGTCGGGTCAAAGCCTACATAACCTGTGGTCATTTCCTTTTGCAGTTGTTCCTCTGTTCCGGGCATAATCTGGTGAATCAATCCGCGCCATTGCAATTCCTGGATAAGTCCGCTCATTCTTTTAATTTTGGATTGCAAAGATAAGAATCGAAGTCCGATTTGAATCCAATCCTTCCTAAATTCCTTCCACTTTCAAAAATTATCCATTAACTTGCTTAAAAGATTCAATATGTCGCTACAGAAATTCACCAATCTGATCCGCACCCCACAAGAATCGAAAGAAGTGCTTTCCCATACATCGGATTTAAGGGGAAAAGTAGTCCAAAATCTGCGATTTATAGATGAAGCTGTCGATTGGAAAGGTTTGAACACCAAGGGAACGACTTTTCTGGGGTGTGAATTCAGGAAAGGAGATGCCGTACACCTGATCAGTAACGGTGCCATCGTTTATCCGAAATTCAGTGAATTCCCATACAATCCGCACCGAATCGGGCTTTACACTTGGCAAGAACTGATGAATCCTGCGTCCTTACGTTTAAATGAAACGGCCGATTTTCAAATATACAACCACTTCATCAAAAGCAAATACAACCCACCGATGGATGAAGCCATGGCCCAACGGCTCCATGATTACGCCATAGATGTCGCATTGCGGAGCATCATCGAATACGACGAATGGGGCATGACCAAAAAGAAAATCGTAGGATTCATGGGTGGACATGCCACCAAAAGAGGGTCGGAATATTATGTAAAAGTGGCGTTCGCCGCCAAACGCCTTTCGGAAAAAGGCTATTTCGTGGCCACCGGTGGCGGCCCCGGTGTGATGGAAGCCGCAAACCTGGGCGCGTATTTCGGCAAACACACGGACGATGAACTTTTGGATGCCATCGAAATTTTGACCGATTTGAAGTTTCAGGGTGATGATTTTCGGGATTACTTTGCCTTGAATTATTTTGAACAGGCCAAAAAAGTATTGGAAAAATACCCAATTGGAGAAGAAAACCTCGCGATTCCCACTTGGTTTTACGGACATGAACCTTCCAATTTATTCGCATCCCAAATTGCCAAATATTTCTCGAACAGCATTCGGGAAGACACTTTATTGGCCATTTGCCTATACGGGATTATCTATGCGCCGGGAAGTGCAGGTACTACCCAAGAGATCTTTCAAGAAGCAGCACAAAACCATTACGGGACTTTCGGTTACTACAGCCCGATGATTTTTTTGGGTAAAAAGAGATACATAGAGGACACGGCGCTGTATTCCGTGCTTCACCAATTGGCAGTAGGAATGCCCTATAAGGAATTGCTTTACCTGACCGATGATCCGGAACTGGCAGTAGATTTTATAGAATCCCATCCACCGATAAAAGTATAAAGTTTTGTGGGATTAATTAATTGTTGTATATTTGCAGTCTAAATCGCGGGATGGAGCAGTAGGTAGCTCGTCGGGCTCATAACCCGAAGGTCACAGGTTCGAGTCCTGTTCCCGCTACAGGAAAAAGACTCCTTGGTTTGTTAAAGCCAAGGAGTTTTTTATTAAGGACATATGGGAGAGCTCATATCCGCCGCGACGAACACACGGTTCGAGTCCTGTTCTCTTTATTTCAAAAAACTATGGTTAGTCCCGCCATTCATCGGGAATCCTGCAAACCGGGATCGGCACCATTTTATGGAGATTGGCCTGGTGGCGTTTTTCGTAGATTTCAAAAACCTCCCGTTCGCGATTGGTAAACTCTTGGGTGGATTGTCCACGTTCGACAGCTTTCATCGCCCATTCCAATTCAGCGTAAGTTGCGCCCAACTGGTCTTCATCGGTGCGGTTGTCCCCAAATAAACCATCTGTGGGAGCGGCTTTTTGAATCTCATTATGAATCCCTAAATAGGCCGCAATTTCATAAATCTCAGATTTCATCAAATCTGCAATCGGGCTGATGTCCACGCCGCCGTCACCGTATTTGGTAAAAAACCCGACGCCGAAATCTTCTACTTTGTTTCCGGTTCCGGCTACAAGGTATTGGTTCATTCCGGCATAATAATAAAGCGTAGCCATCCGAAGCCGCGCCCGGGTATTGGCCAAAGATAAATGATAGGAATGCTCATTATCAGATTTTTCCACAACCGAAATAAATTCGTCATAAACCGTGGTGAGGTTGACCGTTTTTCCATCCACTTTTTCAAATGCTGACTTTAACCAATTGATGTGAGCCAATGCCCTTTGCACTTGGTTTTCAGCCTGATGAATAGGCATCTCCAAACACAGAATAGGAAACCCGGTTTGCGCGCAAAGGGTGGAGACGACCGCAGAATCAATCCCGCCGGAAATGCCCACGACAAAGCCTTTTTGACCGGATTTTTTTACATATTCCGATAACCAACCGACGATGTGGTTTATGATTTTTTCGGTCTGCATTATATGATTAAATTTGTACGTTGATTATCCAAAGGTAAGGAATTGTCAAATCACTCGCTTTGGGGAATATTTAAAACGAAAGAAATGAAAGCAAATAATGGGCTGCTTGCCCTGATGGTCATACTGTTGGTTTCCTGCGGAAAGGAAAACCGATGGGACGTTGAACTGCCGGAAGAAAAGGTGAAGTTGGAATTTACCGATATCAGCAAGGACTTTTTCAATACCGAAATCCCTTTGGCTGAAGTGCAAGCGAAATACCCTTTCTTTTTTTTAGATACGGTTTCAAACCAAATCTGGGAAGCCCAGCGAAAACATCCTTTTGAAAGGGCTGTTTACGATACGGTCGTGAAAGTTTTCCGAGAATACGGCAAAACCCACGAGGAACTATCG
>JAEZDQ010000022.1 GCA_023433225.1 Bacteroidota bacterium
GGCTCACAGATTAGGTCATACACCAATTCAGTGGCAGGACCCAATGTCCATGCACCACCTGTGTTGGTGTTGCTGAATACCAATCCTGAACCAAGGAACGAAGCTGAAGTTGCCTCCCAAGCCAGACCGTCGGAAACGATTTCCATCCAGTAGGTTGTGTTTGCTTCTGCAGTAAACGGATCATCGAATCCAACTAAATAGCTGTAAACGTCGAATCCGAATGCATTTCCTAAGAATTCATTTTCGGTAAAGTAGGCATTACTTGAATGAACAAGCGCTCCAGGTACACCAGCTGCGTCATCGTAGAAGTTCACACTGAAAGTCAAATCAGTATTTCCATCCACAAATACATTCACATAAGAACCGTACACGATGAATCCTTCGTCACCTACGATTACGTCAACTGCCAATGACTGATCTGTATCTCCACCGAAGAACAATCCGTTCTCCAAACCATTTGACAATACTTCTTGTTCTTCACAAGTGAACTCAGGTGGAGCAGCACAAGTGATGTCAATGGTATAGTTTCCGGTATTTGAACTGAATCCTTCTACCATAATTACATAAGTAGAGGTTCCATCGGACATGAACGTAAGCTGTGATTGCAATCCGCAAGAATCGTCGTTGAAAGCAATCTCAGTTCCTAAAGTACAATCTGTGAATACGCGCAAATACGTATCATAGCTTGAACCACACAGAGAAACGGTTACCATTTCTGGTGTTCCGGTACCGGTAAATGTATAGAATACATCTCCCGCAGCGTTTCCTCCGGAGTTGTTTGCTGCAATGGTACTTCCGGTTGCACTGTCGCCACAAGAAAGTGCGATGGCATCGGCACATTCATCGTTAGCAGGCGGCGGCGGGATATCACCACATTGTACGCTTCTGGTTCTGGATACTTCTTCAATCTCACATTCATCATTCAAGTGGGTATAGAATCGGATCACCTGATCAATTGGTGAAGTCCAAGTTACAGACCCTGTTCCGGTTGCAAATGTAATTTCCTCGTCTTCATCGGCAATGGTAATGAAGTCAGTCGAAACTGAGCTGGCAAAGATGTACTCGGTTCCGGCAGTTACCTGAACTTTGGAGAACTCTCCTGCCCATCCTGCAGCAGTAATTACTTCAACCGTACCGATACACTGCGCAACGTGGGTCGTAGAAGGCCATTGGTCAAATGTTCCGGTCACGAAACAGCCGTCTCCCGGTTCTGGTTCTTCACCTTCTTCACAAGTACCTGCAATTTCAAACACACCATCCCATGGCCCACCTGTTAATGCAGTCCAAGTAACGCCACCATCGGGACTCCAATATCCTGTATTTGGTGTAGTCATAACTGAGGTACTTTCCCAGTAAGAATCAGTTGGGTTGCTAATATTTACCGCAACGAAATAGTTCGCGCCGGTAGCTCCACCTTCAAATTCAAAACCTGCAGGTAAATCTACAACTGTACTCACTACATTGAAACCAAACGCTGTTCCGACAGTGGTCGTTGAGGTAGGCACAATCGCAGGAGTTGTAGCAATAAAATCTCCCGGAGCTCCTCCTGTTTCTTCATAGAATGACAGGGTTACAGTAGCTGTTGGGTTTTGTTGCAAAATATTGAATGTAAACTGTTCTACGGTAAATGTAGTCTCAGCATCTACACTGAAATCATGTGCAATGTGCGCTGTATGAATGAAACCGTGTCCATTTTCAAAACCATTGCTTGGTGTTTCCTGCGAACAGTCATCACCCGGCTCAGTTGTACCTTCAGTTACATTGATGGTATAATCCTCAACCTGCCCGAATCCGGCTCCTAAACATGGATCCAAGAAATCAGTCGTTCCGAAGATTTTCTTCACGCGCATTCTGGTAGTTCCCAATTCGGCATCGGCAGGAACCTCAATGGTACCCAATGCTTGCTGCCCGTCAGTTCCGGTTGAACCTGCAATTGTATTATCCATTTCATATACTTCACCTTCATCATCTAAAATGTCATTCTGGTTCCAGTCAATGAATACTACGAAACGATTCGTCCAGCTACCGTTGGTGTTTCCTTCCAAAGCAATATCATAGCTTCCACCTTGTTCCATATTCCCCACAATGGCTGTGAAGTCTTCATGTTCAGGAGAACCATTTAGAGCTGCATCAGAGGTATTTGATATGTCTGCAACCACCACATTGGTAATTGGCTCCACATCAAAACCAAATTCAATCGGTCCGCAATAAGGTGCAGGGAATGTTCCGCCGCCACCGCCTGCAGTGACATTTACTGTATAGTCCTCTATTTCTCCAAATGTATAAGAGGTACATGGATCCGGATCAATTGGGTCAAAGCTGTATCTCAGCATTACCCTCATACGGGTTTCTCCTTCCAATGCATCAGCAGGAACGATAACGTCTTCGGTATATGGACCGGATACATTTGTAGCGGTAGCTAAAACAGTTACTTCCCCTGCGTCATCCAATGTACCATTCTGGTTCCAGTCTATAAACACCCAAATATAGTCATTGGCATCGGACTCGATAGTTACGGTAATCGGAACTACTGAATCAGCAGTTACTTCAGCTACCTGATCCGTATAGTCATTTAAACCAACATTCCCGTCAGTCGTATTGTCAATACCTGCAAAGTTGACATTGGTAATCCATTCCCAGTTTACGTTTGTTGTTGCTGGTGCACAATATACCGGATCGGTCGGGCCTCCGCCGCCTGCAGTTACATTGAAGGTATAATCTTCAAATTCTCCATAGGCAAACCCGGTTGCACAGGGATCTACAAGACCTGTTGTACTCAGCCAGTGGCTTACTACACGCATACGGGTCGTACCTTCCATGGCACCCGCAGGAACCACGAATGATCCACTTTGGGTAGATAAATATCCTGTTGAGTTGTAAGCAACTTCATCCACAATATCAAAAACACCGTCTTGGTTCCAGTCAACCCAAATTCGGAAACCGGCTGTTCCACCCATAATATCGGCAGTGAAGCTAACTGATTCTCCAGTTTCTTGTGTTAGAGAATGGGTTGCGGTGAAGTCACCATAACCTCCGGTTGAAAAACCGCTTGCCATATTCGAGATATTCTCAACTCCTCCTGTAGTGGAAAAATTATTGATATATCTGGCTACATTGGTTCCTTCTGGAATACAATAGTCTGGTGTAGTTGTTCCATTCACTACGAATGTATAGTCTTCGAATTCACCATAAGTAAACCCGGTTGCACATGGATCTACGAGACCTGTTGTGCTCAGCCAATGGCTTACAACACGCATACGTGTTTCACCCGGCGTTGCATCGGCAGGAACCACGAATGAACCACTTTGGGTAGATAAATATCCTGTTGAGTTGTAAGCAACTTCATCCACAATATCAAAAACACCGTCTTGGTTCCAGTCAACCCAAATTCGGAAACCGGCTATTCCACCGTTAATATCTGCCGTAAAAGAAACGGATCCCTCGGGATCTTGGGATACACTGTGTGTAGCCGTAAAGTCACCATAACCTCCGGTGGAAAAACCGCTTGCCATATTGGTGATATTATCAACACCTCCTGTGGTAGAGAAATTATTGATATATCTGTTTACATTGGTTCCTTCCGGAATTCAATAATCAGAGCCACCGCTGGTTCCTTCTTCAACCAAAACCGAATCGATACCGATAAAGTTAGAAGCTGATCCGGATGGCCCTCCATTTGTCACAAAATACCGGAACGCTAAGTTCACCGGAACTGCTGTAGCTCCCAATCCTGAGATAGTCACATCAATTCTTGTCCATTCAGCAGGATAGCCTGTTGTTGTAAGATCCGGGTTAACGGAATGTAACAATGCTGTAAATGAACCCACACCAGTAGGGCCGCTCGGGCTTGTAAAAGTTGCCCCCTCGCTCATTCTTAATTCGAGCCGGTCTGCCCATGATGCAGGCATGTCGGTCGTTCTGGTGTAAAAGGAAACTTGATCACCGTCCTTCAAATTAAGGGTTCGCGTAATCAACCAGTTGCTGATTGTACTGTTTCCTGTAGTGTTGTTGAAATTCGCTCCGATGTATGATGTTGGAGCACCTGTATGAGACTCAAACACATCGATATTCCCCTGAAACCAGCCGGTGGTTCCGGGTGTCGTACTTTGGTTGGTCATCGTCCAACCACTTCCAGCGAGGGTCGTAATGTCATCGAACCCTTGCTGAAGAATCTGTCCAAACCCTATTACCGGGAAAATGGACAGGAGTAAATAAAATAAATACTTCCTCATAGTTAAAAATGTTAATAATTAAACGTTTAATGATAAATTAATGGCTAAACTTATGAAATATTTTTGAATGTTTAACAGGTATTTTTGAAATAATCCGTTTCTTTTGGCTATAAATTTCTGATTTGAAAAGTAAAATCTTTATTAATCAGCTAATTAGGTGCAAATATAATTTCATAGAAACTTTACTGACTTAATATTTCTACAAAATAATGTTAATACCTTTACCCAATATTCGTACTATGAGAGCGGTTTACCAAACTTACAATTTGAAATTCAAACAACCGGGTGGAACATCACGCGGCGTATTGAAAGAGAAAGAAACTTTTCTCATAAAACTAAAAACAGGCGGTGACAATGACCCGGAGTTTTTTGGTGAATGCGGTTTGTTCCGGGGTCTGAGCGCGGACGACAGGGTGGATTATGAAGATAAAATTGCATTTGCCTGCCGACTTTTGGAGTCCGGTACGGAAGACACCTATAAGCAATTCCGGGAATTCCCTTCCATCCAGTTCGGAATGGAACAAATCAAGCAAGCCCAAAAGCATTTCGACCAAAAAAAGCATGATGACTTCAATCCCATTTTATTCCCTTCCGAATTTACAAACGGCGAAAAAGGCATCTCCATCAACGGCTTGATTTGGATGGGCAGCGAAGACTTTATGCGCCAACAAATCAAAGATAAAATCAGTCAGGGCTTCCGGTGCATCAAACTGAAAATCGGTGTGGACTGGGAAATGGAACATCAAATCCTCCAAAGCATTCGGAAAAAATTTCCTGAACAGGATTTGGAACTGCGGGTTGATGCCAACGGAGGCTTTTCTTTTGAAGAAGTTCAAAAAGTATTGGATCAACTCGCCGAATTGAAAATCCATTCCATCGAACAACCGATTCGCGCTGGACAAGCAACCAAAATGGCGGACTTGTGTGCCGCCACTCCTGTTCCCATCGCGCTTGACGAAGAACTCATCGGTGTTTTTTATCCGGAAGAGAAAAAAAAATTGCTGCAAAACATCCGGCCGCAATTTATCATCCTGAAACCGAGTTTAATCGGTGGTTGGAAAGGGAGCCAAGAATGGATTGATTTAGCCAATGAAAACGGAGCCGGTTGGTGGGTGACATCTGCACTCGAAAGCAATATCGGCCTGAACGCAATTGCACAATGGACATTCACCCTCCAAAATCCTTTGGCGCAAGGATTGGGAACCGGCGGCCTCTTTGAAAATAATTTTTATTCCCGTTTAAAAGTAAAAAAAGACCAACTATTTTTTGTTTAAATTTGAATTTATGAATCGAATCTATTGGTGTTTTTTTACGATGGCTTTAATGGTTTCCTGTGCCTCTGTTTACGATATGAATGCGGTTGAACTGTATCAGCAAAACCTGAAACAAGAATGGGAGAACCCCAAAACTACGCCTTTGCAAGAAGATGAAAAAGCAAATTTCAAAGGAATTACTTTCTTTCCGGTCAATAAAAAATATGCCGTCCAAGCCGATTTTACAAAAATTGAAAACGGTCAAACCATTCCTTTTCCCACTTCAGCAAAAAAAATAAAACATTACAAAGCCTATGGGAAACTCCATTTTGAACTCGACGGAGAAGAACTCGAACTGACTGTTTACCAATCTGACCCACCGATTGAAGGTTATGAAACTTCGCTGTTCTTGCCTTTTACCGATGAAACCAACGGCCAGTCAACTTATGGCGGCGGCCGCTATTTGGATTTGGAAATAAGCGATATCAAAAATGATAAATTAAGAATTGATTTCAATAAAGCATACAACCCCTATTGCGCTTACAGTAAATATTACAATTGCCCTATTCCGCCGGCCGAAAACCATTTGGAGATTGAAATCAATTCGGGCGTAACTTATACGGAATGATGTTGTTAGATTTTTCAAAAGAATTTGATTTTCCGAAGAATGCAGATGAAGATTGGCAAAAAGAAATCCTTGGTTTTTTAACCGAATGGTTTTCTGAAAAAGATTTCATCGTGTCTCAAACCTCCGGGTCAACCGGAACTCCGAAAGAAATCAGGATCCCGAAAAACGCCATGAAAATGAGTGCACAAATGACGGGCGAATTCTTCGGCCTCCAAAAAGGAGATACGGCGTTGCTTTGTATGCCCGTGAATTTCATCGCCGGAAGAATGATGGTTGTCAGAGCCATTGAGCTGAAATTGAAACTGTTTTGTGTTCAGCCAAAATCGAAAATGGTTTTAGAAAATTTCCCAACGCTGGATTTCGTTCCGATGACGCCCATGCAGGCAGAAGCTTCTTTGGCCGACTTGGGGAAAATCAGAATTTTACTCCTTGGCGGCGCACCGCTTTCCGATGGATTGCGCAAAAATTTGTCGGCTCTGGAAACCAAATGTTTTGAATCATACGGAATGACCGAAACCATTACCCACATTGCTTTGAAAGAAATTTCGGAAGCTTGTTTTACCGTTTTGCCCAAAATCAAAATCCGTCAGGACAACCGCGGTTGCTTGGTTATCCGCACGCCCTATTTTACAGAAGAAATTTTGACCAACGACTTGGTTGAAATCCACCGGGAAAACCAGTTCAAATGGTTGGGTAGGTTTGACAATGTGATCAATTCCGGCGGGATCAAATTGTTTCCGGAACAAATCGAAGCCAAAATCAAGCCTTTCCTCCAAAAAGAATTCATCATTGGTTCTTTGCCCGATGAAAAACTGGGTCAAAGATTAGTCCTCGTTATTGAATCAGAAAACCAGATGGATTTAGACCTCGGAAAATTTACCGAAGTACTTGGTAAATTTGAATGTCCAAAAGAAATTTATTTTGTAAAAACCTTTCCGAGAACGGAGAGCGGGAAAGTTCAACGCACAAAAATATTGAAATCCTTAAATCGGCCGAATCTATAAATCCTATCACTCAATGAAGGATTCAATTCTTTTTGATCAAAAACAAAGGGCTGTCAAACCAATAAATCGGCTCTGTCCCGTCAGAACGATGGATGGACTTGAAGTGGACTTTGACATGGTAAGTCCCCAAATCGGTTTCCACATACAGGTTTTCCACGTCCCGGTTATTCCTTGACCCTTTGTAGGGCTCAAAAAGTTCTTGAATTAACGGCAAAAAATCGACCGATTGCGCATTGTTCAAACTCAATTCGAAGTGATTGTCTTGGTTATTCAATAAAAATTGATCGCCGTTGAGTTTTGCTCCGTCTCCCGCCAATTCATCGGTAAGAACAATGAATGGGTACCCGTCAGTTTCAATAAAAGACTGGCCGGAAACAAGTTTCAAAAACTCGGATCTGGCGTATGGAATCGTTGTGTTTTCTACATTTTTGAAGTAGGAATGCAGGTTCCAATTACCTCGGCCGGGTAAATTCTTCCGCGCGGATTCCTCAAAATAATTTTCGATGTAATCCCTTTGGAAACGGTCATCCAAAAATTCAAATTTGTCTTCTATTTCATACAATACCGAATCGGCAACGACTTTGCTGAAATTAATTCTCCCATCTTTTAGCAATTCATTTTCAATGAGGATTTGTTCCAATTGGTTTTTCTGGCTGCGCTTGGCGACTGAAAAAGTATTCAAATAAGGAAAAACGAGCGCAAATAACCCGAATAAAAACAAAGAAACCGAAATGAATTTGATGCTTGGGTTTCTCCAGAAAATAAAATACAAAACCACTACGGAAAGCCATATCGCCAACAAGAGGACGAAATACCTCGGTTCGGTGTATCCATATTCCAAAACGCGGGTAAATATGGCGGTAAAAAGTAAAAACACCAATGGGATTAAAGTAAAATAAAAAGTTTTACTGAAAATTTTCACCCATGATTTGGCCGTTTCATCTTTCAATGGATGAACGAGCAACAAAGCCAAAATCCCGATGAGGGAATAGGCCAAAACCAAGTAAGAAACCCAGCCGCGTGGCAATTCCCAATTGATGAGAATTTTAATGGAATAGGCGTACAATATCACCAAATAAATAGACAAGAGCGGAATCAGGATGAATTGGGTGAAAAACTTCAACACGACCGGATAAGCGCCTTTCTTTTCGAGGGAATGGAGCCCTGTTTCATTGAACAAAAGAAATATGAAAACACTTCCCAAAATGGCCAAAGCCATGAATATTTTGCCGTAAACTTCGGAATCGAAACCTGCATTGAAAAGATTGTCCACTGCCAAAACCGCAAGTTCCACCCCACCGGTCAAAACTCCGGTAAAAATGAGCGTCAACACAAGATTGACAAATAAATTTTTATTGTATTGCCAGAAATCCGTTTCCGGTTTTTTTCGACTCAAAAACGCGACAAAAGAAACCAATAAATGCGAAAGAATATAAACCGGAATCAATAAAAAGGCATAAACCTCCGTGAAATCATCTTCATTAGCCGGGAGGATAAAGTAAAAACCAATAAGGAAAAGGATACCCAGAGATTGCAACAAAAATCCCTTTCCTATTCTCTGCGAGAGGATTTTCAAAGCAAACATCAACGAAATCCCCAGCGAAGAAACCAAGATGATTTTGAGTATCCAAAAACCCATTTCCCGATTCGAATAATCCAAGTCGAGTTGGTAAATCGTTGCAGCTGCCATGACCAGAGCCATGAGCAATACAACAGGATAGCGGAGAATCACTTCACCGGCTTTGTCTACGGTTTCAAAAAATTTTGCTTTCATTTATTTAGTAGTTGAATTTCAATTTTTCAGCCTCAAAAACCTGGAGTTGTTTTGGGATAAATGTATTGGGAAATACGGATTGAGCCTCTTCCAATAGAACATCCAGATTTTTGTATCGGTTAGAAAAATGACCCAAAATGAGCATTCCCGCGTTGGCATCCTTGGCAATTTTCGCTGCTTCCCATGCCGTAGAATGACCCGTATAATCCGCCATTTCTTTTAAATCTTCCAGAAAAGTCGCTTCATGGTAGAGGATGTCCACATTTCGAATAATCGGGACAATGTCAGGCTTGTAGCGGGTATCGGAACAAAATGCATAACTAAACGATTTTTCGGGCGGAAGTGTCAGCAATTCATTCGGGATGGTTTCGCCGGACCGAAGGATAAAATCCTTTCCGTTTTTCAGGTTTTGGTAATCGCAAATCTCTATTTCCGGAAACTGCCGTACAGCTTCCGCATTGAGTTTTCGGGGTTTTTGTTTTTCACGGAACAAATAACCGTTGGTATAAATCCGGTGGTCGAGCGGAACGGTAAAAACCTCCACTTTCTCGTCTTCAAAAATCCTTTCGCTTTCATTGCTTTCCAATTCGGTAAAATCCAAGCTGAAAGAGCAGTTGGACCGGGTGTGGCGCAATTGGTTCATGATAAAATCTCGGATTCCCATGGGCCCGAAAATCCGCAAAGGCGTTTCTTTGCCTAAAAGTTGCAAAGTGCTGATTAGACCGATTAAGCCGAAAACGTGGTCACCATGGAGGTGTGAAATGAAAATATGGTTGATTTTAGAAAATTTCGCTTTGGCTTTCCGCAATTGAACTTGGGTTCCTTCCCCACAGTCAATCAGGAAATGGCGGTTCGAAATCTCAAGCAGTTGCGCGGTAGGTGCTGATTTTTTTTTTGGAATGGCCGAGTTAAAGCCCAATATGGTAAGTTTCAGAGACAAGATGGGAAATTTTCGATAAAGGTAATCAATTTCTGTACCGCTTTGTACCGGTGGCTGATGCTGTTTTTCAGGCCGGATTCCATTTCAGAAAAAGTTTGTTGGTAGCCTGTTGGAATAAATACAGGGTCATAACCGAAGCCTTTGCAGCCTCGCTTTTCCGAAATGATTTCACCAGGACATTCGCCATCGAAGAAATATTCCACTTCGTTCAAAATCAAACAGAAAACCGATTTGAAATAAGCGTTTCGGTTGGGTTTATTATCCAATTTTCTCAAGAGTTTGTTTATATTGTCTTCCGAATCTCCGGTGCCCGCATATCTGGACGAAAAAACGCCCGGCGCACCTCCCAAGGCTTCGACAAATAACCCGGAATCGTCGGCAAAGACATTCTTTCCGGTCAAGCCGTGGATGGTTTTGGCTTTGATTCGTGCGTTTGCCTCGAGCGTATTTCCGGTTTCTTCAATTTCTTCATGGAAATTTAAATCGTTGAGCGAAAGAATCCGGATTTCTTCAGAAACCATGTTCCGGATTTCTTTGACTTTGTTTTCATTATGTGAAGCAAAAATCAATTCCATTTGACGCGGGGTGTGAATATGTAGATTCCGAAACTTATTAAAACAGCGATAATCAGCGAGACCCCAATCCATAAGAAATCATTGGGGTTCGTAATACTTTCTTCCATCGTTTGGGATTTCAGCATATACCCATATGAAACCGTATTGTTCAAAGCGTGTAAAAAAATACAAACCCAAAGCGATTGGGTCCGGTAATAAACAAATGCGAAAACAACGCCTAAAATACCGGCTCCCAAAAATTGCCAAGGGTTCATGTGAACCAAGCCGAATAAAACCGAACTGAACACAATCGCCAGCGTCGGGTTCATCTTATATTGCAGCATTCCGCGCAGCAAAATGCCACGAAAGAGGATTTCTTCAAAAAACGGAGCCAAGATGCAAACCGTTATGAAACCGGCAATTTTGTAATCGAGCATCATTTCAAATGCGTGGGTGGTGGATCGGTATAATTCTTCGATGAGCCAATGTCCGGTGGTCGGAAAAAGCGAAGCCAAGAATTCCGCAAAAGGCAAGGAAAACAGATAAAACAATACACTCAGCAGGATCAACCAAAAGGACGGGATTATTCGCAAATGTTCCACAATCACCGACCCATTGATTTTGAGGTAGGCCATTAGCACAACAATTCCTAACAAGCCGCCGGCAAGAAAGGAAAGCGGCAAAGATACATGGTAAAATTCCGGCCAGAACTTTACCGGAAAATTGATTATGACACTTGGCACCAACAGACTCATCATAATCAGGAATGCGACGAGCAGTGCATATCCGAAATCAATTTGAAAAGAAGAATTATTCGGAAAAGATTTCTTTTCGGGGAAATGACCCAGCTCATTCATGGTGGTAAGGTTTTCCGTGCAAGATAGTAAATGCGCGGTAAATTTGTTCGGTCAGGAAGAGGCGAACCATCTGGTGTGTAAAGGTCATTTGGGAAAGGGAAAGTTTGCGGTTGGCGCGTTTGTGAATTTCCTCTGAAAAACCGTAAGGACCACCAATGACAAAGACGAGTTGCCGGACGGATTGGTTCATCAATTGCCTGATTTCTTCTGCAAAACCGACGGAGTTCATCTGCTTACCGGATTCATCCAACAGAATCACAAAATCGGTGGGTTGGATTTTGGACAGAATCAATTCTGCTTCCTTATCTTTTTGTTGTGGTTCCGAAAGGTTTTTCCGATTTTTGATGTCGGGTATTTCTATGCGTTGATAATTCCAGTGTTGCGGAAGGCGTTTTTCATATTTCAGAATCAGCTCCTCCAGCGGTTTCTCATCGGTTTTACCTATGCAAATGCTGATCAAGTTCATTTTTGCTGTATCAAATGATTACAAAATTATGGCTATTAAAGAAAAATTGAAAGATTTCTTGCGGAATAATCCGGCGGTAAAATTTACGCAAAGGATAAAAATAAAAAGCCTGAACAACCTTTCGCTCTATGAATTTATTGGATTATGGATTTCGGGGATTTCGAAAGGGATTTTCGGGTTGAGGATTGGAGCGGTTTCTTGGGCGTTGTTTTTCAGCATTTTCCCATTTCTTTTGTTTTTGTTCAGCGTATTGCCTTATGCGCCGCTTTATACCGAAATCGAGAAATTATTGGTTTTGGAATTGATTCCGCGTATTTTACCGGAGCGTATTACCGCAGAAGTAATTTCTTATGTTTTGGAAACCGCGCGCGGACAGGAGGAACGCGGCGGCATCAGTTGGATATATATTTTGCTGACAATCTTCCTCTCCTCAAACGGGATTGCGGCCATCATCAACGGATTCAACACCTCTCATTACGGATATTCCAAAAGGAGAAAGGGCGTGAACCGCCTCATGGTTTCCATCGTCCTGACTTTGCTTTTTGTGGTTTTCATCATCACCCAGTTGTTGCTGACTTATTATTCTAATTTCATCTGGCGGTACATTGAAGATTCCCAGACTTTTGATGATATTTCGCCTTTGATTTTTACTTTGAATTTTGTTTCTGCCACCTTGTTTTATTTTGCATCGCTCGTGATGTTGTATTATTTCGGAACCAACATCAAACAACGCTTGCGCTCGGTTTTCCCTGGGGCAACGATGGCTACTTTGCTTTTTTTCTTGACTTTGATGGGCTTTCGGTATTACATCAAAGAGTTCAATAAATTAGATCTTTTGTACGGCTCTGTGGGATTGGTGATGATTATGATGATTTTTATTTACATCAATGTTTTGTTGATTTTAATCGGTTTTGAGTTAAACGCTGCTATTCACCATGCACAAAACAGAAAAGATGAACTTCCATTTAAGGAATAAAAAAACCACCCGATTTCGGGTGGCTCTCAATCAAATACATTTTATTCAAAAATTATTTTTTAACGATTTTAGTTGTGTGGGTTGCACCTTTGGTGTCAATCACTTTCACAACATATACACCTGCAGGCAAGAAAGAAACATTTACGGAGTTTGTTGCTTTTGTAGTGTAAACATTTTGTCCTGCAAGGTTCACGATGCTTACGGAAGCTGCTTCCATACCACCTTTCATTGAAATGTTAACCACATCGGTAGCAGGGTTAGGAGAAACTGAAAGGAAGCTAGTTCCGATTACTTCAGTTACACCCATATTTTCTTCACCTACCAAGTTGATTACATATGGCTGAGGAGACCCCGCAACTACTGTGTTTGCATCTGTCCACCAAATTGAACATCCGTCAGACTTCAACCAAGGTGTTCCGGTTTCGCCGGCCAAGTTGAATCCGGGGAAAAACCTTTGCATAATCACATCACCTTCGTCTTGTGCGAAAACTTCTACTGCAACAGTAGAACCTGCAGGGATAACCGCGTCAATCGGCAATTCAATCAATGACATATCTCCCGCAGCAGATAGGTTGGTGCTCGCTGTTGCAAGTAAAGTAAATTCAGCATTATCTAAGGACTCGTCGGTTACGGTATAAATGTTAACCTCGATGAACTTACCTTCATCTGCAGAACCTTGTCCGAACTGAACAGCAGAAACCACAAAATCACCATCAACATACTCATTCATCACATAAGCTCTTGCAAAAGCGTTGTCACGGTATTCACCGGAAGCACTGGCCCAACATGCAACACCACCAGTGTCAATGGTTTCAGGGTCTACACTGTGTGTAATCACCATTTGTCCAAAACCGACAGAAAAAGCCAATCCTGTCAAAAGAATAGAAATTTTTTTCATACTTTTTGTTTTTAATAATTAATAAATTGATTCAAAATTAAACATTTTTTAACATCTTTTTGTTAAAAAGAGAAATCTTCTATGATTTTTTTATTGACGGCATGGATTTTCAATTCTTTCCGGATAAATTCCATGCACCTTTCTTGCTCTTTTTCCGGGTATAGCAAATGTACGTTTGCACCGGCATCGAGTGTAAAGAACAGGTTAGTTGAAGTGTCTTTGCGAAACGCCCAAAGTTTTTGTATCACGCTCAATGTATGGGGCAACATCAATACATAAGCCGGGCGGGAAGTCATCATCATCGCATGGAGGCTCAAGGCTTCATGCTCCACAATCGTCCCAAATTCATTCAAATCTCCTTCCTTCAGAACCGGAATGATTTTTTTTAAATTTTCTTGGGCCGAAACAAATCGCTGGGGGGCATAAGGGTGGTTTTCCATCAATTGATGCCCGGCCGAACTCGAAACTTCCTTCTGGCCTTCGTCAATCAAAAGGATGGTGTCTCGGAAATTCCTGAAATCAGGATGGATTTCATACGGATAAGGAATCGCATAATAATCGGAACTTCCCTTTACCGAAGCACTTTCACCCCAAACGGTCATTCCCGGGTAAATCGAGCGGCAAGCACTTCCCGAACCCAATCGTGCGAGGAAAGAAGCTTTTCTCAATTTTTCACCTTCGGTGAAATCCACTCCAAAATCCTGCTCCATCTGAACCAGGCAAAGTGCCAAAGCACCCATTCCCGATGCGGAAGAAGCAATTCCGCTGCTATGCGGAAAAGTATTGGAAGTATGGACTTCAAATTCGAAATTCCTCAAAAAGGGAAGAAAGGTTTCTATTCGTTCAAAAAAAGTATAAATGCGCGGTGCAAAACTTTGCTTCAATTCCCCGTCAAAATATACTTTTAGCTGAAAATCTTTGGATTCTTTGGGGCAGAATTTCAATTCGGTTGTAGTATAACTATTCGTCAATGTCAGGCTCAGCGAAGGGTTCATCGGGATTTGGTTGCCGCGTTTCCCCCAATATTTAATCAATGCAATATTGGACGGGCACCGGGCGGTTACCGTTCCTGTTTGGATTTCGAATTGAGTGAGCTTAGAATGAAATTCTTCCATGAATTTATTGGTATTTATGATTCCGTTTTGAATGATTTAAACCTGTCGGCGTGAAAATCCAAGGCTTCCTTGACGGGTATGAAGGCTCTTTCGGTTTCGGATTTGACCTTGGAATTTGAATAAACCGCTTTTCCCGTGAGCGCGCTGTAACTGGATGGGCTGATCAATTTTCCTCCGAAAATCCGTCCGACATACGATAAACACTGAAGTATTTTCAATTGAAAAGGGGTTAAAACCGATACTTCGGGCAGTTTCCATTTATTTCTCAAATAATTTAAAATTTCTGCAAAAGATTTATCCTCGGAACTCAAAATATAGCTTTGATTCCAGTATTGCTTTTCGACTAATTCAGCCATCAAAAAAACGACATCACGCACATCCACATAACCGGTAATTCCGGGAGGCGCAAGCATTTTTCTTTTTGACGCCAACTCAAAAATCCTTTCGCTCTCCCGCAGACCGTCAAAACTACCTATAACGACAGAAGGATAAACGACCAGAACCTTAAGGCCTTCCTGTGAACCGCGCCAGACGGCCATTTCACCTTTCTTTTTGGAAATCGCGTATTCGGAATGATTTTTTTCGGTATCCCATTTCGCGTTTTCATCGATTTCCTTTTGATTTGGAGAAGGATCCAGAACCGAGATGGAACTGATGTAAATGAATTCCGGGATATTTTGGGCAATTGCCAAGTTGACAAGGTTTTCCGTCCCCTGGACATTTACTTCATGGATGATCTGGCGTTGACGGTCATCAAATCCGACACGGCCAGCCGTATGGTAAATGGTCCGGATGCCATGCAGCGAATCGGAAAGCGAAGGAATGTCGAGCAAATCGGTTTCCACCCATTCAATTGCATCGAACTGATCAAGGATTGAAAAATCATCAAATAATTTTTGAACCGGATCCAAGGAAGAACCCGAACGTTTCATTGCCCTGATTTTCTTTCCCCGTTTGGCCAATTCCACCAAAAGATAGCTGCCGATTAACCCTGTTGCTCCTGTGACGAAAACCATTTGGCTAAGATAGGGTTTCAAATTTAGATTCAGAATTTGAATTCATTAAATCAAAACAGGTCTTTTTGGTTTTTCATCTTCCAAAATCTTGGCCAATGTAGGAGGTAACAAAGTGATATTGTTGAAGAAATCATCGTAAAATCCTTTGGTTTCTTCGGATAATAATTCTGAATATTCTTCAATAAACATTTCGCCATAAACCATCGGGAGTTGCACCATTTTATTGCCCATAAAAATCCCGACCAAATGGTATTCATCGAGCTCATCAACCGATTTCCCGGTAGCCATACAAGTAGTGAGGTGTTGGTTCAAATCGAATACTATGTCATCTGAATTTTTAAGAACCGGAACGCCACCCATTTTCATGGCAAACCTGCGGATATTTCTCATCGATTCACGGGAAATGCTCTGCATCAAATCCGATTTACAAGTTTCGCAAATCGCATATTCAAATGTCAATTGAAATTCCGTTTTATCATGGGTTTTCTGAAAGGCTTTCTCAATAAAATAATAGCCGTCTCCAAATCCGTTTCCACAAACCGAGCATGCTGTATGGGGCTGATGATTTTCGCCGGAATAAAACTGTTCGGGAATGTCTTCGTTAAAATTGAAAAAGAAATCCACTTTGCTGTATTTTGAATGTAAAATTAATGATTTTGATTTGACTTAACTAAAAAACAGTTTCCCCGGATTCATGATGTTTCGCGGATCAAGGGTTTGTTTGATGGATTTCTGCAAATCCAAATTGGACTGAGAAAAAACGACCGGCAAAAAAGGTTTTTGTACCAAACCGATCCCGTGTTCACCCGAAATCGTTCCGCCCAAATCTTTTACTATTTTAAATAATTCTTCTAAAATAGATTGAATTTCAGGAACATTATAGGAATTTTTATATTTCGGATGGTTGATTCTAATATGTAAATTCCCATCTCCTGCATGGCCGTAACAAACCGCTTCGAAATGGTTTTCGGCCGCCAATTCATGCGTTTTCTGAACCAATTTCGCCAAATTCGCACGGGGAACGACTGTGTCTTCTTCAATTGTAAAGCCATTCATTTTAACGATTTCCGAAAGTTTTCGCCGGATTTTCCAAATCCTTTCTTTGTTGGTTTCGGTATCGGCAACCATGATTTCAGCGATATCGAATGAGAGGAGTGCATGGGCCGCTTTTTCGGCGGAAGCCCAAACCGACTCTTGGGAATCTCCGTCAAACATGATGAGCAAATGCGCTTCATATTCATCAAACAAGGATTTATTTAACCCTTCTAATTCCGAGTTTTGTTCCAAATAATCCACCGTAATTTGAGCAGAACGTTTATCTATCAATTCAAGGGCAGCCGGGTGCAAACCCGCAAAATACAGTTTTGAAACCGCATCACAGGCTTGGTGAAGTTGTTTAAAAGATACAAGCAAAGAAATATCAAATTGAGGTTGGGGCAAAACTTTCAACACCCCTTTGGTGATGATGCCCAGCGTTCCTTCACTCCCCACAAAGAGTTGGGTCAGATTGATTCCCGTACTGTTTTTGAGCGTATTTGCCCCGGTCCAGATGATTTGGCCATCGGGTAAAACGACTTCCAAATTCAAAACATAATTGACTGTTACGCCATATTTCACCGCTTTGGGACCACCCGCATTGGTCGCGATGTTTCCGCCGATTTGGGAGGTTTGCCAACTGCTCGGATCGGGCGGGAAAAACAAATTTTCCAGAAAAAGTGCTTGCTGGAGCTTGTAATTGACGACGCCGGCCTGAACGGTCGTTTGGAAATTTCGGGTATCTATTTCGAGTATTCGATTCATATTTTCCATCGACAAGAGGACGCCACCACGAATCGGCAAAGCACCTCCCGCCAACCCTGTTCCCGCACCGCGAGGTGTGATGGGAAGCAGTTCTCTGTTACAATGTTTGACGATTTCGGAAACTTCTTCGGAACTATTTGGTTTCAACACGATTTCGGGAAAAAACTGTAGTTTTTCAGTCGCGTCGGAAGCGTAAATTTCGAATTCGGAAAGCTGTACATTTTCCTTTCCGACTAAGTCTTGGAAAAATTGAATATCGTCTTCTGTCAGGACTTTGTATTCCAAAACTTTAAAATAATTTTAAATGTTGAATTTAAATGATTGTGTATAATTCATTTTCAGATTCTTGTTCTCAATTGAATGGAATCTTCGTTCGATACTTATTTCTGCCTGAAATAAACCTCGATGGGCACACCGGTAAAATCAAAATTTTTGCGCAACTGATTTTCAATAAAGCGCTTGTAAGGCTCTTTCACATATTGGGGCAGATTGGCAAAAAACGCAAACTGTGGAGTTCGGGTTGGTAATTGGGTGACGTATTTGATTTTGATGTATTTCCCTTTGATGGCCGGCGGCGGGTTGATTTCCATAATGGGCAACATCAATTCATTCAGTTTACTGGTTTTAATCCTCCGGTTTCGGTTTTCATTTACCTGCATGATGGTCTCGACGGTTTTGTGGACTCTTTGTTTGGTTAATGCAGAAATAAAAAGAATGGGAACGTCATTGAATGGTGCGATTTTCTTTCGGATTTCCGCTTCATAAGCCTTCATCGTATTGGTTTCTTTTTCGACCAAATCCCATTTGTTCACAAGGATTACAACGCCTTTACGGTTTCGTTCGGCTAAAAATAAGATATTCAGATCCTGGGCTTCAATTCCTCTGGTTGCCTCAATCATCAATACGCAAACATCGCATTCTTCAACGGCACGAACAGCGCGCATCACCGAATAAAATTCCAAATCTTCGCTGACCTTTCCTTTTTTACGCATTCCCGCGGTATCGATCAGCACGAATTCATGGCCAAACTTATTGTACAAGGTTTCAATGGAATCGCGGGTGGTTCCTGCAATGTCGGTCACGATGTTTCGTTCTTCATCCAACAAAGCGTTTGTAAGCGTTGATTTTCCAGCATTCGGACGGCCAACGATAGCTACTCTCGGCAAGCCTTCAAAAGGGTCTTTGTGGTCGGCCGTTTCAAAATGGGTGATTGTCTCATCAAGCAACTCACCGGTGCCACTACCGCTTTGAGAAGAAATGGTGTAAAATTCTTCAAAACCCAAGTTGTAGAATTCATAAGAATCTTCTAAATTCTTATTGGAATCGACTTTGTTTACGACAAGTAAAACGGGTTTTTTGCTTTTTCGGAGCAACTGCGCAACTTCTTTGTCCATATCGGTGAGACCGACTTGGTTATCAACCATGAACAGGATGACATTGGCCTCGTCAATGGCGAGTTCCACTTGTTTACGGATTTCCACTTCGAAGGTATCGTCTGAACCCACAATGTAGCCGCCGGTATCGATTACGGTAAACTCTTTTCCGTTCCAGTCGCTTTTGCCGTAATGGCGGTCGCGGGTAACGCCCGAAACGTCATCAACGATGGCTTGGCGTTTTTGTACCAGACGATTAAATAAAGTGGATTTTCCGACGTTTGGCCGGCCTACGATTGCGACAATATTTGCCATAAAAATGTTTAATAATCAATTATTAATGGGTGTCTCGCTTTGAGCCCAATTTTTGGCAAAGGTACGCTGTTGAAATAAGAAATAAACGGTTAGAGAGGATGAATTTTCAAATCTTAATGATTCCTTTTTTCAAAATCTTCTTTTTTGCGGACAATTATTCTTTTGATAATTAGGTAAATCAGCAACACAGCGGCGATCCCTCCCAATACCCATTCAAATCCGGTAAGGGTTTGGTGGATGATATCGGTGGCTCTTTCATCCATCATTTCAATTTTACGGCTGTTCCATAAGCGAGGATTTCCGCTGCACCTTGGGTAATGACCGAAGTTGTCAATCGAACATTTACAATGGCATCTGCACCCAGCCTTTCTCCGTCTTTGATCATCCTCTGCATGGCTTGTTCACGTGAATCTGCTTGGAGCTTGGTGTATTCGTCGATTTCACCGCCAATGAAATTTCTCAATCCTGCGATTAAATCGCTTCCGGCATTACGCGCTCTGACGGTGCTTCCGCGCGCGATTCCAAGGATTTCCGAGATTTCTTTTTGGGGAATGGTTTCAGTCGTACAAATAATCATGTTTCTATTTTTTTTCAAAAATACAAAATAAGCCCCTAAATTCGTTAGAAATTTGCCCATGGTTTCGCGTCCGTATTGGATTTTTATAATGCTTTGTTTTGCATTGTTCCTGCTGCATTTGAATTATTTGTACGTGGACATTATGGAAGCGAGGAATTTTGTGAGCGCGCGTGAAATGGTAAACGAAGGGAATTGGATTTTCACCACCATGAACGGTGAAGCGCGTTACCAAAAACCGCCGCTCCCAACTTGGCTGAGTGCTTTTATGGGTGAACTTTTCGGCACCCAAACCCTTTGGGCATTGCGGTTTCCGGCGGCTTTGTCCTGTATTGCAATGGTTTTCTGTTTTTATAAAATCATGCGCGATGAAACTAAAAATCAACATTTAGCAGTTGTTTCAGGATTGGTTTTGGCTACGGCATTTCTTGTTTTATTGGTAGGGAAAAGGGCCACTTGGGATATTTTCTGTTATAGTTTTACGTTAATCGGCGTTTATTGTTTTTATTTGACATTCAAAGCAACAAAAAGAAATGGTCTGAATTTTACCATGGCCGGTATCTTTCTTGGTTTTTCCATTTTGAGTAAGGGCCCAACCGGATTTTACGTTATCGCTGCACCCTTTTTTCTGGCTTATTGGATGGTTTACGGATTCCCGAAAGTCAAATGGACAGGCTGGATTTGGATGGGATTGCTCACGGCAGTCATCGGTTTCTCATGGTATTTATTCATTTACCTCCACGACTCGGAAACTTTTCTTTCTATCATGGAAGCTGAATCTTCCGCTCGGGCCAACCGGGAAGTGAAGCCTTTTACCCGTTATTTGAT
>JAEZDQ010000061.1 GCA_023433225.1 Bacteroidota bacterium
AAAAAGCCCAAATCTACTCCAACATCTAAGTGATTAGACTCCTCCCAAACCAAATCCCTGTTACCCGGATCGGCAATAAAACCAACGCCGGTGTTTCCTCCCCACGTATTTGTGCTATTGTATCCGATTAATGCTAAAGCATTGTATTGGGAACCCCATTGGTCAGCGTAAGGAATATTACCTAAAACACCGTAACTGGCGCGTAGTGTAAAAGTGGATAAAGCATCTGTCATAAAATCTTCATTATGCAAATTCCAAGCTCCACCTACAGACCAGAAATTTCCAAATTTTTTGGCCTCTCCCAAGGTGGAATTACCATCTCTTCTAAATTGACCTGATAAAGTATATTTATTATCAAAACTATAATTCAAACGTGTGAAGTAGGATATTTGAGTCCAGCGGTAATCTATATTCCCAAGAAATATCTCTTCATCACTATAACTAAAATAGGGCAGAAAGCTGTTCATTCCATAGGTAAACGCACTTAGGGAGTTGTATTTATGGTCTTGGTATTCCATTCCTAAATAGAATTGTACATTGTGTTTATCTGCAAATGTGTTTAAATAGCTAAACGTATTGGACCAGTTCCAATCCAGAATGTCGGTTCGGTTATCCTGATAAAACCCTTTGTCATCAATAGATAATACATAATAAGGAATGTAGCTATCTACCAATTGTGTTTCTTTCATCGCTTGGTATTGAGCACCATAAAGAGAATTGAAGTGAATGTTTTTAGCAAATTCCCAATCCGCCGTTACTGAACCAATGATCGTGTTCACTAACGCTTTTTCTACTGTTCCGTCTTGAACTCCGACCGGATTAAACCCGGGAGTGTAGTCATTGGTGCCTACATTACCCAATTCTTGGTTATAGGTTCCGTCAGGATTATAAATGGTTCTCAGCGGAGACAACATAATGGCAGAATTGACTGGGTTTGCCGAAGCTCTCCCTCCTGCATAAACATCTCTGTCAATATTACTGTAATTAACATTCGCGCTGAATCTCAATCGATCAGTTGCTTTGTGTTCCAATGCAGAATTTAAACTAATCCTATTAAATTGGGCATCTCTAACCCAAGGCTTATTTTCGTAATAGGAACCACCCAAACGATAAGAGGTATTATCACCCCCACCGGTCGCAGAAAAACTGTATGTTTTAACTACCGCTAAATTACGGGTTACCGCATCGGTCCAATCTGTATATGGATCACCTGTGGTATATTGAGGTTCATAGGTGTCTAAGTAATATTGCGTTGCTTCGTCCAAAGTAGAAAAGATAGTACTAGCCGGTAAACCATTCCCTCCTTGAGAGTTCCACATCAGCATCCCTCCATATTTTATATATTCATCTCCTGTCATTAAATCCATCTTCTCATATGCCCGGTCTTGAATGGCCATCTCGGTTGAAAAATTAAAGCGAGTTTTTTGATTGAATTTTCCTTGTTTGGTTTTGATGATAATTACTCCATTGGCACCACGTGACCCATACAAAGCCGTTGCAGAAGCATCTTTCAATACTGAGACGGATTCAATCGCATTTGGGTCTAAGGCAGACAAGGGATTCCAAGATTCCATCATTGCTGCATTGTCGGCACCTTTTCCTACCACTACACCGTCAATTACGTAAAGTGGATTGGGTGAGCCCACCAATGAGCTTACGCCTCTAATAATTACCATATTAGAAGACCCAGGGTCACCACTTGCCGAAGAAAAGGTTAAACCGGCCACGCGCCCGTTAAGAACATCATCCACAGAAGAGTAGGGAGTGGTTTCAAAATGTTCTTTTGTAATTACATCATACGCTCCTACCTTTTGTGCGGGGTCAATTTTTATCCCTCCTAATAAGGTCACTTCAGGAAGAAGAAGCTGGGCTCCTAACTTCAAAATACCCATATTATTTTTGGTGACTTTAAAATCCTGAGAGGTTCCCATCGCGTCAACAACGACTATTACATCCCCTACTCGGGCATCAATGGAAAAATCTCCATCATCATTAGTTATTGCCAAAGCATCACTACCCCTAACAGTCACTTCAGCATCTGTCACCGGACCAAAGTCGTCTTGAACAGTACCAGTAACTTGGGCAAATACTACCTGCCCAACAATGAGCAGGAAAAGTGCACTTAAAAATGCAAATCTTGTCCTCATACTTTATTTTTTTTTATAACATTATCGAGGCAAAATTGTAACATTTTATTAAGATTTCCTAATTTTTTTTTGAAGGATCTTAAAAGATTTTTCAAGGAGTATTCATGATTGCCACTAAAATCCTTCTTAAATAAAAATGAAAATTGTCCCATAAGAAATTTACCAAATAATAAAACTATGGTTAACTATCCCGTTATAAAAAACTTATTTGCATGAGAAGGAAGAATTCCATCCAATATTCAAGGCAGCAGGAACTGTAATTGACTAAATATCAAATTCAAGTGAGATTCATCTTTTAATGAATAGCTGTTCTCCTTTAGTAAATTTGAAACGACTGGCTCGTTTTCACCAAAAAGTTTTAAAAATTCTTTTTTTGATTTTGGAACTTTAATAATATTCCCATTGCCTATTTTTACATAGAAAACATCATTTTCTTGGAGATATTTGTCAGGAGTAGTTTTGTCATAACCCGTTTGTGAAACGTTCCCTTGACGAAGTTTGATTTGTTCTTTTTTATATAAAGAAACTTTATCTCCGAATTGAAGTTTTACTAAATATCCGTTTTGAGATTTGCTTTTATCTGTAAAATAATTTAAATAAGAATATGTTTTATTCAAATTGATAAAGAAAATGTCCTTATCATTTATATTGGGATAATACTCATAAATTTTGTCCTTATCCTCAAACTCCATCTTGTCCGTAAATGCATTGTATCTTCCTAAAAAGTTTTGGAGCTCTCCGCCCACTTTAATGGCTGAGAATTCTTGGTATAAATACATGGAACCCTCCGTTTCTCCTTTTGTAGGGGCTTTAGCCTCAATCGATCCATTTTTATTAAACCCCGTATTGATTCGTTGGTTTTCACCAGTTTGCGAAAAAACAATCTGTAGTAAAAAAAAGTTCAAAAGAATGAGGATTTTTTTCATAATATACTTATTTTATTTCAACTTCTTCTTCACTTCAACGGTCTCATAGGCTTCAATGATGTCGCCAATTTGAATGTCATTGTAGTTTTTGATGTTCAAGCCGCATTCGTATCCTTTGGAAACTTCTTTGACATCGTCTTTGAATCGTTTCAAACTTGCCAATTCACCGTCGTGGATAACGACTCCGTCGCGGATGAGCCTGATTTTGGAATTGCGGTTTACTTTCCCGTCCAATACCATACAACCGGCAATAGTCCCGACTTTGGAAACTTTAAAAGTTTCTCGGATTTCGATATTTCCGGTCACCTGCTCCTTGAGCTCGGGTGAGAGCATTCCTTCCATCGCTTCTTTCACATCGTTGATGGCATCATATATAATGGAATAGTTTCGGATTTCGATTTCTTCACGGTCGGCAATTTCTTTGGCCGAGGTTCCGGGACGAACGTTGAATCCGATAACCACCGCATCCGACGCACTTGCCAACAAGACATCCGATTCCGTAATCGGACCCACTCCTTTGTGCAAGATATTGATGTGGATTTCATCGGTTGATAATTTTTGAAGGGAATCTGTCAACGCTTCGACCGAACCATCCACGTCTCCTTTCAATATGATGTTCAATTCTTGGAAATCACCCAGTGCGATACGTCTTCCAATTTCATCCAACGTAATGTGTTTCTGGGTACGTATGGTTTGTTCGCGTTGCAATTGTTCGCGTTTGGTCGCAATTTGTTTGGCTTCTCTTTCCTCTTGGAAAACCCTGAATTTGTCACCGGCCGTGGGTGCACCGTCCAAACCTAAAATCGTGACGGGCGTTGATGGTCCCGCTTCTTTCACCTGCTTTCCTCTTTCGTCGAGCATTGCACGGACTTTTCCGTGGTTGCTTCCGGCGACGAGGTAATCACCAACCCGCAAAGTACCGTTTTGTACCAATACGGTGGAAACATAACCTCTTCCTTTGTCCAAAGAAGCTTCTACAACGGTTCCGATTGCTAACCGATTAGGATTCGCTTTCAATTCGAGGACTTCGGCTTCCAATAAGACTTTCTCTAAAAGTTCTTCCACATTCAAACCTTGCTTCGCGGAAATATCTTGAGACTGAATGGAACCGCCCCAATCTTCTACCAATAAATTCATATTGGCCAATTGTTCTTTTACCTTGTCCGGATTGGCGGCAGGTTTATCAATTTTATTAATGGCAAATATAATAGGAACTTCCGCTGCTTGGGCGTGACTGATAGCCTCCCGTGTTTGGGGCATCACTTGGTCGTCTGCGGCAATCACAATGATGGCCATATCCGTCACCTGGGTTCCACGTGCACGCATAGCGGTAAAAGCTTCGTGACCGGGTGTGTCCAGAAACGTAATTTTTTGCCCGTTGGACAATTCCACATTGTAGGCACCGATATGTTGGGTAATTCCTCCGGATTCACCGGCGATTACGTTTGCGCTTCTGATATAATCGAGCAAAGATGTTTTACCGTGGTCCACGTGTCCCATTACCGTAACGATAGGTGCTCTCCACACCAAATCTTCGGGAGTGTCCTCTACTTCGTCTTCGGAAATGATTTCTTCTTCGGCACTTGTAAAAACGACTTCATACCCGAAATCATCCGCTACCAACTGAATGGTATCCGCTTCCAGTCTTTGGTTCATGGTAACCATAATTCCCAAAGACATACAGGCCGAAATGACTTCGGTTACCGAAACATCCATCAAACTGGCCAATTCATTTACCGTAACGAATTCCGTTACGTTCAATGTTTTATCCCGGTCTTGGGCCTCTTGCTCCAAGGCTTCGATTTCACGTCGTTCCTTTCTTTTGTCGCGTCTGTGCTTGGAAGCTTTGGATTTCACACCTTTATTAGTGAGCTTTTCCAAAGTTTCCTTAATTTGTTTCGAAACTTCTTCATCGGTAAGTTCGGCCGGCTGCCTTCTCACCGGCGGACGGTTCCCTCCTTGTCCGGTACGGTTGGGGTATTGTGGTCTGGTACCCGGCTGCGTATTGTTCCCGCCCGGTTTGACATCGTCTAATTTGATGTCTTTCCGTATGCGTTTGCGTTTCTTTTTATTCTCGTTTTCTTTCTTCTGCTTTTCCTTACGCTCTTCGGCTAATTTTTTGTCTTTTTCAAATTCCGACAAATCCAATGTTTTCCCGGTAAAATTAGGGCCATCGAGCTTTTGGTACTGGGTTCTTATTTTATCGGGCTCCGAAGATTCGGGTGTAGTAGGTGTTGGTTTCTCTTCTTTTCTTTCGGGTTCTTTGGCTTTAGGGAGTTCCGGTGCTTTTGTTTCTTGGGGTTTTTCCGCTACAGGCTCCTCTTTTGGTTTTTCAGCAACAGGTGGGGTTTCAGAAGTTTTCGGCTCGGGTTTTACCGGAGCTTCGGCAACTCGTTCTTTTTTGGTTTCCACCTCCTTGGGTTTGGCCTTTGGGGTTTTGAACTGATCCAAATCAATTTTACCTACGGTTTTGGGTCCTTCGAGTTCTACCTTGGGAGCGGCAATTTTTTCAGGCTCGACCGGCTTTGGTGCGGGCTCTTCTTTAACAAGCTCAGGTTTTCTTTCGGGTATTTTATTGATAATCACCTCTTCCGATGCGGCTTTTTGCTGTGCATCTGACTGGAATTCCTTGATTAGGATGCCATAGGTATCTTGATCGATTTTCGTATTGGGTGTACGTTCGATTTGAATTCCTTTCTCGTTCAGGTAATCCACTGCACGATCGATGGAGATGTTTAATTCTTTAAGTACTTTATTTAATCTTATCGTTTCCGACATAAAATGATTTGGATTTTCGGTTTGCAAATGTACTAAATCTATTGTTAGTACACCTATTATAAATTATTCGTCAAATTCTTCCCTTAATATTCTGATTACATCCTGAATGGTTTCTTCCTCTAAATCGGTTCGGGAAATCAAGTCGTTCACATCTTGTTCCAATATGCTTCTGGCGGTATCCAACCCGATTTTCTGGAAAGCTTCAATCACCCAGTTATCGATTTCATCTGAAAATTCGGTCAGTTCCACGTCTTCGTCTTGCGGGATATCCCGGAACACATCGATTTCCATACCAAGCAATTTCCCGGCCAAGCGTACATTGTGGCCTCCTTTCCCGATGGCTTTGGAAACTTCCTCCGGTTTCACATACACCGTTATTTTATTTGTGTTTTCATCAATTTCCATTCGCGAAATTTTGGCGGGACTCAAAGCGCGGGTCGCATACAAATGAAGGTTGTTGGTGTAGTTGATGACATCTATGTTTTCATTTTTCAATTCCCGAACGATGGAATGGATTCTCGAGCCTTTCATTCCCACACAGGCACCCACGGGGTCAATCCGGTCGTCATAGGATTCCACGGCTACTTTTGCCTTTTCACCCGGAATACGGACCGCTCCTTTGATGGTAATGATTCCATCAAAAATTTCGGGAATTTCCTGTTCAAATAATTTTTCCAAGAATTTAGGTGAGGTTCTGGACAAAATAATCTGAGGCTTGATTCCTTTCAACCTTACCTCATCGACTACCGCACGCACCGATTCGCCTTTTCTAAAATAATCGGACGGGATTTGGTTTTCCTTGGGCAGAATCATTTCATTTTGCTCGTCATCCATCACAATGATGTGTTTGTGGCGGATGTGGTGGACTTCCCCGGAAATGATTTCTCCCTCCATATCCTTGAACCTTTCATAAAGGTTGGCGTTGTCGTGTTCCATCACTTTGGCAACCAAATTTTGTCGCAAAGCCAAAACCGCTCTGCGTCCCAAATCGGCTAAAGCAACCGGCTCGGAAACCTGCTCCCCTACTTCAAAATCGGGTTCGATTTTACGTGCGGCCGATAATTCTATTTCGGCACTGTCGTCTTCAGACATTCCGTCTTCCACCACAATCCGGTTGTGCCAGATTTCCAAGTCTCCTTTATCGGGATTGACTATGATGTCGAAGTTGTCGTCAGAGCCGAACTTTTTCCGCAAAACGCTTTGTAAGGATTCTTCCAGAATCGCCATCAGCGTAATCCGGTCTATGTTTTTTTCATCTTTGAAATCACCAAATGATTCGATCAATGCAATATTGTCCATTTTCGTATAGTTTAAAAAGTGATTTTTACAATTGCTTTTTTTATGTCTGTATATTTAATTTCCTGTTCTTTCTGAACATTGTGTTTACCTTTTCCTATCGGTTTGGGTTCGCGCACTGTCCAACGGAGAAGGATCCCTTCTTCATTTGCCGAAGCCAATTCACCTTCCAAATCTTTTCCATCGTCCAAGCGTGTGACTTTTAAAGTCCGTCCTGTATTTTTTTTGAACTGTCGGGGCAAAACCAAGGGGTTCCCTACACCTGCAGAAGAAACATTCAAAGCGAAATCGAATTCCTCCCGGTCTAAATTGTGCTCCACATGTCGGCTGATGCGTACGATTTCTTCAATGGAAACGCCTTCGTCACCGTCCACCAGAATTTCGATGGCATTATCCGGTGAAATTTTCCATTCCACCAAAAAC
>JAEZDQ010000033.1 GCA_023433225.1 Bacteroidota bacterium
CTTTCTGTCCTCACCCAAGCTTATTTTCATGCAGAATATTTGTTTACCGTGGATGAAAATGTTTTTTCGCCTCCGCCCAAAGTAAAGTCCGGTGTCATTCGTTTGGAAAGGTTGGAAACGGAACCCGATGTGGACCCTAAATTATTTTTCACCTTGGTCAAAACCGCATTCAACCAAAGGCGGAAAACCCTGAGAAACGCCCTGAAAAGTTTGCAAATTTCGCAACATGACATTGACGGGAATTTGCTTAACTTGCGTGCAGAACAATTGTCCGTGCGGCAGTTTATAGAACTAACAGGTAAAATAAGTGGATGAGTATCGGGATCAACAAGGACTTTCTTTCGGCACTGACCGATTACATCCGTGAGCAAAATTCCAAAGCGGCCCACGAGATGTTGGTGGATCTGCACCCGGCAGACATCGCAGAAATCTTTCCCAAACTCGATTTAGAAGACCAGACCTACCTCATCTCACTTTTCGAAAATGAAGTTTCGGCAGCCGTTATGCTGGAACTCGAAGAAGATGACCGGAAGAAACTCCTCAAACTCCTTACGCCCAAAGAAATCGCGGAAAGTTTGATCAATGAAATGGACACCGACGACGCGGTGGACGTAATCAGTGAACTTTCGGAATCCAAACAGGACGAAGTACTTGCCCGAATTGAAGACAAGGAACACGTCCAGGACATTGTGGAACTGCTCCGTTACGATGAGGACACGGCAGGAGGTTTGATGCGAAAGGAATATGTCAAAGTAAACAAAGATTGGAACGTCATCACGGCCGTGCGCGAAATGCGCAAACAAGCCGAAGACCTCGAAGAAGTTTATTCCATTTATGTCATCAATAATAATTATGAACTCCTCGGAACACTCAGTTTAAAGAAACTCCTCACGACTTCTTCCAGTACCAAATTGGAGGAACTCTACAACCGAAATGTCCACTTTGTGAAACTGGAGGAGAACGACCGGAGTGTAGCAAAGATTATCCAGAAATACGACCTGATGGAAATTCCCGTAGTCGATGACCAAATGCGTTTACAAGGCATTATTACGGTGGATGATGTGATAGACGTGATGCGGGAAGAAGCAGATGAAGATTACCAATTGGCAGCGGGTATTACCAGCAACGTGGACGCGGACGACAGCATTCTGGCTTTGACCAAAGCGCGGTTGCCTTGGCTGCTGATCGGAATGTTTGGCGGATTGGGCGCGGCAAGTATCATTGACGGGTTCAGCACCGTTTTGGAAAAATACAAAATCCTCATATTGTTTGTACCCCTGATTATGTCCACAGCCGGAAATGTAGGGATACAATCCTCGGCCATTGTCGTTCAGGGCTTGGCAAACGGAACCATCCGGGGGGATATTTGGAACCGGATAGGTAAGGAATTTTTATTGGGACTGTTGAACGGTTTAGGGATTGCCATCATCGTCCTATTCTTCAGTCATTTCTGGTTTGGAACAACTTATTTGGTTTCATTGACCATTTGTTTGGCCTTACTGGCAGTGATTGTCATAGCGGCCGTAATCGGCACCTTTGTCCCATTGGTTTTGAACAGCAGGGGGATTGACCCCGCCGTTTCGACCGGGCCTTTTATTTCTACCAGCAACGATATATTGAGCGTATTGATTTATTTCTTCGTGGCTAAATTATTATTGGGCTTTTAAGCCGACTTGTGAACTTCCATTTTTTGACAATTATTTTTTCAATACAATTTGAATTTCGGTTCCTGATTCTTTATCGGATTTGGCCACGAATATTTTCCCTTTGTGGTAATCTTCAATGATTCTTTTGGCCAAGGAAAGACCCAGTCCCCATCCGCGGGTTTTGGTGGTGAACCCGGGCTCGAATATTCTTTTGTACAAACGTTTTGGAATACCGCTTCCCGTGTCGGCCACAGAAATAGTGACCAAATCCCGCGTATCGGAAATGTAAATGCTCAAAGCACCTTTGTTCTGCATGGCATCGGCTGCGTTTTTGACCAGGTTTTCCACAACCCAACTGTACAAAGCCACATTCAACGGGATCCGGATTTCTTCTTTTTCAGCTTTAAACTGGAATTCAATTCCCTTGGAAATTCTGTCCTTGAGGTATTTGACCGTGATTTCGGTGATTTCCACAACATTGTTCAATTGCAATTCCGGCAATGAACCGATTTTGGAAAAACGTTCGGTGATTTGGTTGAGGCGGTGGATGTCCTTTTCGATTTCATCGACCGATTCCGGATTGGCTTCTTCGAGGCGAAGGATTTCTACCCAACCCAAAAGTGAAGAAAGCGGCGTGCCGATTTGGTGTGCAGTTTCCTTCGCCATGCCGGCCCAAAGGAAACTTTGTTCAGTGTTTTTCAGTGTTTTAAAATACCAATAACTGAAATATACAAAGAGGATAATGATGAAAATCAGGATGATTGGGTAATATTGCAAACGCGTCAATAAAGGTGAATTTTCATAGTAAACATATTGTTTACCCAATTCCCCCAAGTCCACCTCAATGGGCTCGTGTAATTCCTTCATGCGGATTACCAAGCGATTCATTTTGAGCGGATTTTCCTGAACTTCCTCCGAAATATTATTGACCAAAATGATTTCGCCCTGCTCGTCCAACAAGATAACCGGCATCGTCTTATTGCCGCTTGTGATGTTCAAAAGATAATCCTGTACGCCTGAACTGAATTGCTCGTCGCTGCCGAATAGTTGGACTGCTTTGGCATAATTCTCAATCTTGGTTTGTTCCTCTTTTCGAAGTTCTTGTACAAATTGGTTTGAATACCAAATCGTCGCTCCAAAAATCAGAAAGGCGATTAAAAACCCAATCCATTTGTTGAGGTTCCTGTTTTTAAGAAGGGTAAAATGGTTCATGTCATCCTTTCAGGGACGGTAAATGTATTATTTTAAGGAGAAATCCACAAAGTAATCCACGAAAGTATTTCCGCTTGAATCTTTATTGGTTCCGAATGGATATATGTCCGACGAATTTTTTAGCGGCGACAATTCCGTCCGACGGAATTTCCATGATGTACCAATAATCGCCAGACGGCATCGCGGAACCATTGTATTTTCCGTCCCATACATAATTCCCGTCGAAATTCGTATCTACAAATATTTTCCCGTATCGGTCAAAAATTTGAATGGTCGCATTGGGCGTGACTTCAATTCCTCTGATTTCCCAAAAATCATTGTAACCATCTCCATTCGGCGATACAAAATTCGACACATCCAAAATAACGACTTTGTAAGACGTAACCATGCAGCCGTTTTCGCGGACATACACGGTATAAGTTTCTCCTTTCACCAAATTATCAAACCTCGGGCTCGATTGCCAGATGACCCCGTTCAGGGAATATTCCAACAAACTTCCGCTTCCGGACTGGGCATGTATGATGAAATAATCCGTTCCCGTTTCCACCAAAGTGATAACCGGCTGGGCCGCTGTTTGAACGGTAAATTGCTCGGTACGCTCACAGCCGTTCGCGCCGGTAACGGTGATGGTATAAACACCGGATTCGGTAATGGTTATAGCCGGACCGGAATGCGTTTGGGCATTGCCCCACTCCCAGAGAAAAGTCGCATCCGGGTCATCGCTGCCCACTTCCAAATCAATGCTTTCCTGTCCTTCGCAAAGCACCAATCCACCCGGAAGGTCTTCAATACTCGGTGAGAGATTTTCTTCGTAAAGTATCTCTAAAATTACATCGCAACGATTCTGTTTTTCAAGGCGGACATACACACTTCCGTTACCATCCGGTAAATAAGCAGTGGTATTGGTCATCGCATTGGTTTCATTTTCCGCGTTTGCCAAAGATTCATAATAATTGAAATTCACGCCGGTTTCGGTGGTCAGGCTTCCTTCCAATTGGGTTAAATCCAAGAATTCACCTTCACAATAACCCAATGGGCCGACAGGGCTGTTTGTATGTTGCACTTCTTGTCCTTCCACAAAGGTAACTTCCAGAATTTCCGACCGGCAACCCTCTCCTGTTTCGGCCACTACCCAGATTCCGGCAGGGAGCGTGGTAAATTGGTAGTTGTTCCATTGGGTTTGCGGGATGGGAACTTCATTCTCGGCATTCAACTGACTGGAATAATAATTAAAAGTCAAACCGGTAGTCGGATTAACAAGTTGGCTGTTTAAAAGGGTCAAATTATAAACATAAATCCCGTCAAAGTCTTCGTCACAAAGCGGAATCGGGTTCACCGAAATCAATTCTACGCCGATGGTGATTTCAATTTCAACCTCGAAAACAGTGGTACAATTGCTGTCCGTAGGTGTAAATGTATAGGTTGTAAGACCGGGGACATCGGTACTGATGACCGTGGGGAACCAAGTTCCCGCCACGCCGTTATCGGAAATAACGGGTAAAACAGGTGGTTCCGCATTCAAACAAAAAGTCGTTTCCAAATCAAATACAGGCATCAGTCCTTCCGTAATTTCGATTTCAATTTCGATTTCTGTTGAACAAAAACCTGCGTCCGGCGTAAAAGTATAAACCGTTGTGCCAAGCGTAGTAGTATCAACAACCGTCGGATTCCAGCTGCCTGTCACCCCGTTGTCAGAAACCGTCGGGAGTGCGGGAGGCAATTCATTGACGCAAAAAGCAGTCGGAAAGCTAAATTCCGGCAATACTTGGTCAGTAATTTCAATTTCTATTTCAAACGGAGCTGCACATTGCCCCGAACTCGGTGTGAAGGTATAGGTGAAAATCCCTGCCGTTCCGGTGTCAATCACCGCAGGGCTCCAAGTTCCATTGATGCCGTTGTCAGAAACTGACGGCAAAACCGGCGGAACGGAATCCAAGCAAAAAACAGCATTCAAGTTGAATGTGGGTTCGATTTCATCGGTCAGGATAAGGTTGATTTCACCGATGGAAAAACAACCGGATTCGTTTCCGTCAAGCGGCCCGGAATCTACCCGCACATATACCGTAGCAGTTCCGGAACTATAGGCCGTAGCAGGGTTGATGGTGTTCAGGTTCCCGGCTTGGGCATCGACTAATAATTCATAATAGCGGAAAGTATATAAGTCGGGATCGGCAACCAACTCATCTTCTGCCTGAGTCAAGTCAAAAATTTCTTGTCCGTCTCCGTTCAAATCACAAAGTTCAGGCAAATCGACGGGGCTGTTCAATTGGGGCGGACGGTTGACGTATAAAAATATCTGAACCACCCGTTGAAAGGCACCGCTCGCAGTCTCTATGCGCACAAAAAGTGTACTGGGGTTATTGATGAAATTGGCTATGTACGGAAAAACCACTTGCGTTCCGGTTCCGGTTTCGGCATCGTTTTGGTCTTCATAAAATTCATATTGGCTGCCGGGAAAATCCAGATTGAGATCGGGCAGAAAATCCGCCGCTACAAAGGACTCTTGGCCATTGTTATCCACATCGCATTTCCCATAGGAATTCCCCAAAATGGTACAATCCAAAACAGCATCGCCACCAAAAGAAATGGTATAACCTTGGGTAGTTTGGCTCCAGCGGTCGATTGCGATTAAGATTTCATCATCGGGCTGAACATCAAAATAGCGCACCATTCCCGGTTCGGGAGCCCCGGTGGAACCGCCCGGTTCACAGGTATCAGTGGCTGTAAGGGAAAGGCCGAGGTTAAAAATTCCTGTTTGATTGGGGTCATTTTGGGAACCGCGTTTATTGGCCGTGGGCGTGGCAGCGAGGTTGGCCCAATTTGGATTGAGGTAAGCCGCAAAATCATAGTCGTCGTTGCCTATGGGATCCACGGTAAATGTAAAAGTTGTGCCGGATAGGATTTTGATATAATAAAAATCGAGAAACGGCGATAAGGGCTGCCATTCGTTGCAGGGAAGGGTGATATTGTTGATTCCTGAATTGCCCGGCGCACCCAAGGTCATGGATTGCCCGTCGCAAATAGGGATGATATCATCATCGGGAATAATTTGGGAAAATGAGATAGTTTGACAAAGGCAGGATAGGGTGAGAAACAGTATAAATTTCTTCATGGAAGCAAAAATAAATTAATTCATGTGTAAGAAAAATCCTATCAAATGTAATTAATCTATTTAAAAATTTCAAAAGAATCTTTGGTATCATTCCAAAATTCATCCCATTTCACCAGATTGGTTTTCAGAAAGCTAATGATAGCCGGCCAATCGGATTCCCGGAACAGGCTGACACCGTCCAATTGGAGGCTGATGGAATGGATGGTTTTTCCCGAATCCTCATATTTCCCTTTTACCCATTCCCATTCTTGTTCAAAATAAGATTCAAAAAGCGAACGAAATTCTTCAAACTGCTCATAGAGCAAGTCCCGCATACCCTCGTCTTTGCTTGAGATTTCAACCGCAATCCGAGCGGATTTATTGCCCACTTCCGTCCGGAAATACAAATCCTTGATGCCCGTTTTGTAGTTCACCCAATTGGTGGTCTGCCCTTCAGAAGATTTCTGCAGTTTCATGTATTGTCCAAAGGATGTCCAAAATTTGGTGCGTATCTGATGGGATTCTTCTTTTGAATACATAGGGACAAACCTAATCAAAAAATAAAAACCCGACGCAAAGGCCGGGCTATGGGATTATTCTTCGGATTTAGAAATTCAATTGGTAAACATCATCGAGTTCCGAATTGGAACTGACGTTCGTGTTGAGGTCTTTGATGATACCCGACCCTACGCTGTAAACCCATCCGTGCAAGTGAAGTGTTTGCCCGCTTCCCCAAGCTTGCTGGACGATAGAAGTTTTGGCCAGGTCATAGACTTGTTCAATCACATTGATTTCCACGAAGCGGTCAAAACGCTGGTTTTCATCCTTGATTGCATCGAGTTCTTCGCGGTGGAAACGGTAACTGTCCTTGATGTGACGGATCCAGTTGTCCACAAATCCGTGCGACTGGCTTCCCATTGCCGCTTTGATTCCGCCGCAGCCATAATGTCCGCAGACAATTACATGACTAACTTTCAAGGCATTGACAGCGTAATCCAACACACTGAGCATGTTCACGTCACTGTGGATGACCATATTGGCAATATTCCGGTGGACAAAGACTTCACCGGGTGCGGCCCCGATTACTTCATTGGCCGGGACGCGGCTGTCGGCACAGCCAATCCATAACAAGGGCGGGCTCTGGCCTTTTTCCAATCGTTTGAAGAATTCCGGGTCTTGGTCTATTTTGGACGCTACCCAGTTCTTGTTGTTTTCTATGAGTTGTTTGTAAAATTCTGTGTACATTTTTTTATTTATTTATTTTTAAATATGAAAAAGCCGTTTGGAGCGTAAAGATTCGGGTGGTGGTGTCGGATGGGAGCAATTCAAAAACGGTTTGTTGAAAATTGTTTTCCGAATGGAATTATGGACATGAATTCCTACCGATAACCCGCCATAGTCGAGAATGGCTTCGGAACGCTCCTCGTGGTTAAAATCACTTTCTGAACTACTGCCCTGTTTGAATTCAGTTTCACCATAAATGGAATAATCATCAACTGAAACAACGCCAATGGGTTGAACAGCTGTGTTCATTAAGCATAATAAAGTGAGGTAAAAAATAAGCATTCCGGGTATTCTCATAGGCAATTCCATTCGCGGAGGGTAAATTTATTGGAATAAATTTTAAGAATGGGTATTCTTGCGAGATTTAATCTCATTATTTCCGGTAATCATTCCTTTAAATACAGCTCATTTTAATACATTTGGAATCAATTTTTCAAAAACGACATGAAAACATTTGTATTTACCCTGATTGGTTTAATATTAATCAACTTTACCCAAGCACAAGAAAATATGATGATGCCTGAACTCCTATGGAAAATCAAAAGGCTTTCCCCCATCGGGATTTCCAAAGACGGCGAAAGCATCCTGTATGCCTCAATGGAATACAAGGTAATTGAAGGTGAGAAAATTACCAAAAAATACAGCATTCCCGTCAACGGTGGAACGCCGGTAGAAATCCAAGACGAAGCGGGCTTGGTCACTGACCGTACTTTATCGCCCGACGGAAGCCGGAAGATTGAAATCAAACCGGTCAAAATCGATAAAGTCTTGGGGACTGATTATTACCCGGAATTGACTGATTCGGACGTGAAAATTTATGATGATTTGCATTACCGCCATTGGGACAAATGGCAAGACGGGACTTACAACCACCTGATTTTAACATTAACGGACAGCCCTGAAACCAATGGGATCGACTTATTGGAAGGGGAGCCTTACCATAGCCCGCAAATGCCTTTCGGCGGCGAAGATGATTTTACTTGGAATCCTGATGGAACCAAAATCCTATATGTAGCCAAAAAGAAAAAAGGAAAAGATTATGCGCTCAGCACCAATACCGATATTTATGAGTACGACCTAAAATCCGGAACAACCAAAAATCTGACGGAAGGAATGCCGGGTTACGACACCCATCCGGAATTTTCCAGACAAGGTGTTCTCGCTTTCTTGAGCATGGCAAGGGACGGATATGAAGCCGATAAAAACGATTTGATTCTTCTTCAAAATAACCAAAAAGTCAATCTGACTAAAGATTGGGACGGAACGGTCAATAGTTTCAAATGGGCAGACAATGGCGAAAAAATATATTTTACCGCCCCCATCGGAGGCACTATTCAATTATTTGAAATAGAACCCAAATCCAAAAAAATCAAACAGGTTACCGATGGGTATTTTGACATTACAGGAATGGTAGGCCAAAACCGGGACGCGATGATTGTAACACGCACCGACATGAACCATGCCGCTGATTTATTTTCCGTAAATCTCAAAAACGGAAAAATGCAACAATTGACCGACATCAATCAAGCTATTTACAGCAACCTCAAACTCAGCAAAACAGAAAAGAGAACCGTTAAAACCACCGATGGCAAGGAAATGATTACTTGGGTAATTTATCCACCGGATTTCGACCCCAATCAAAAATACCCCACTTTGCTGTATTGCCAAGGCGGCCCTCAATCTGCTTTGTCGCAGTTTTATTCTTTCCGTTGGAATTTCCAGTTGATGGCTGCCAACGGTTACATCGTCATAGCCCCGAACCGCCGCGGGATGCCCGGCCACGGCAACGAATGGAACGAAGCCATCAGCAAGGACTGGGGCGGACAAGTGATGGACGATTACCTTTCCGCTATTGATGATGTGGCCAAGGAGCCGTATGTCGATAAAAACCGATTGGGAGCGGTAGGCGCGAGTTACGGAGGTTATTCGGTATTTTATCTGGCAGGAATCCATGACAAAAGGTTCAAAACCTTCATTGCGCATGACGGCGTTTTCAATTTGAAATCCATGTACGGAACCACCGAAGAGCTTTGGTTTACCAATTGGGATGCCGGAGGGGCTTATTGGGAAGATTCCAACCAAGCTGCCATGAAAACCTACCAAGAGTTCGACCCAAGCAATTTCGTCAACCGTTGGGATACGCCCATCCTCATCATCCAAGGTGGAAAAGACTACCGGGTTCCGATTGGCCAAGGTTTGGAAGCATTCCAAGCGGCCCAATTGAAAGGGCTGAAAAGCAGGTTCATTTATTTCCCTGAAGAAAACCATTGGGTATTGCAACCCCAGAATTCCATCATCTGGCATTCGGAATTTTTCAGATGGCTAAAGGAAACTTTATAGTCAATCGGAAAAACAGTTGGATTCGGGAATGGCATCTCATGTAGGTGCGGTTTAAAAGAATGAAAACCCGTTTCCCGTTAGTCGAAAATCGCTTAAATTTGCAAAATGTTTGTGGTGGTTATCAAAGGTTTATTTGCCAAGAGCTTTCGGGGACTGGCGATTTATCCGTTTATTTTTTTACAGGATAAAAAATTACGCGAAAACCCGAAAATTATCAACCATGAAAGAATCCATTTACGGCAACAGATAGAAATGCTGTGGTTTTTATTTTTCTTATGGTATGGCATTGAGTTTTTGATTCGCTGGATCCAACATGGAAACACAAATACGGCTTACCACCAAATCAGCTTCGAAAAAGAAGCCTATGCCAATGACACCAACCAGGAATATCTCCAAAACAGAAATTGCTGGAATTTTATCCGATACCTGTGATTCATTTCCCCGACATAGCATCCGAAATCCAATCCATACCCCATGAGGGAATAGAACTTTCTATTTTGCGCGAAGACAAAATCCACCCGGAAATTTCGGGCAATAAATTCCGGAAACTGAAATACAATTTGGCCGATTTTACAGATGGGGATTATGATTCTTTACTGACATTCGGAGGTGCCTACTCCAACCATATCGCAGCGGTTGCTGCAGCCGGAAAAGAATTCGGTTTCCAAAGCATCGGCATCATCCGCGGCGAAGAATTAGCTTCAAAAGTCCATGAAAATCCGACTTTAGAATTTGCGCAAAACTGTGGAATGAAACTCAAATTCATTTCCAGAGAAGCTTATCGGCAAAAAACAAACCCTTTGTTTTTAGAAGAATTACAGGCTGAATTCGGGAAAGTTTATGTTTTGCCAGAAGGCGGAACCAACGAATGGGCGGTGAAAGGATGTACTGAAATCCTCGGTGCGCATACTTCCGGCTTTGACTTTATCTGTTGCGCAGTCGGCACGGGCGGAACGCTTGCGGGGCTGATACGTTCCGCGGAAAACCACCAGCGCATATTGGGTTTTCCGGCTCTGAAAGATTCGGATTTTTTAAACGATGAAATAAATCGATACGTAAACCGTTCCAATTGGGAGTTGATACAGGAATATCATTTTGGCGGATATGGAAAAGTTTGTTCGGAATTGATTAATTTTACCAATGATTTCAAAAATGCCACCAACATCCAATTGGATCCGGTCTATACTTCGAAAATGCTTTTCGGCGTTTCGGCCATGGCAAAAGCAGGTTACTTCCCAAAGGGAAGTCGTGTGTTGGCGATTCACACAGGCGGTTTACAGGGAGTCGAAGGCATGAATGAGAAGTTGAAACGAAAAAATAAAACAATATTAAAATGATAAAAAAAGCAGGCTTATTGACTTTATTATTGTTTTCATTAATAAGTTACGCGCAAGACCGCGACATTGAATACATCCGAACCTACGCGAAATTAGCGGTGGAAGAAATGCATTTGTACAAGGTACCGGCGAGCATAACGCTTTCTCAAGGTATATTGGAAACCGGGGGCGGGCAAAGCCGTTTGGCGGAGATTGCCAACAACCATTTTGGCATCAAATGTAAAAAAGAATGGACAGGCGACATCATCACCCATACGGACGATGCACCCAATGAGTGTTTCAGAAAATACAATTCTGTCCAAGAAAGCTATCGGGACCATTCCAAATTCCTGGCAGAAAGACCATACTACAAAGACCTCTTCAGACTGGATATCCTTGATTACAAAGGTTGGGCACACGGGCTCAAAAAAGCAGGTTACGCTACCAACCCGAAATATGCCGGTATTTTAATTTCGAGGATTGAAAAATACAAATTGAATGAGTTTGACCGACTGCTTCCACATGAAGTTGAAAGCAAGTTGACTGAAATGTTCGGCCCTTCCAATACCCCTTTGCTGAGCGGTATAAGCGAAACTTCGGAAACCATCGGTGAAATCATTACCGCAACCATACCGAACCCCATTACCGTTGTGGTGGAAGAAACCATTGACCAACAAGGAAAAACCATCGAAATGGCCCAACGCGAAGAAAACCCTATGATGCGGGTCAAAAGGCATGCGAACGGGGTACAGTATATCGTCGCTTATGAAGGCGAAAACTTGAGTAAACTGGCGAATTTGTATGAGATGAACCCGAAACATTTAGCAGGTTACAATGAACTTCCTGTGAACGGCAAACTCACTTCCGGGCAATTGGTGTTTTTGGATAAAAAGAAAAACAAAGGGACTGAGAAATATTACAAAGTCCAAGAGGGTGAAAACATGTACCTGATTTCCCAAAAAACAGGAATGAAAGTCAGTAAATTATACCGCATGAACCGCATGAAGGCGGGACAACAGCCCAAGCCCGGGACTGTTCTGAACCTGCAAACCAGAAAAAAATAAAAATGTTTTACCAAAGAAGCAGTGCGCTTTTTCAGGAAGCGCAAAACTATATTCCCGGTGGTGTGAATTCCCCGGTCAGAGCCTTCAAATCCGTCGGCGGCACCCCTTTATTTATGAAAAAAGCATTGGGGGCTTACCTCTTTGACGACGACGGGAATGCATACGTTGACTACATCAATTCTTGGGGGCCGATGATCCTCGGCCATACCCATCCGATGGTACTCGAAGCAGTAAGCCAACAACTGAAAAAAGGCTTTTCCTTTGGAACACCTACTGAACTCGAAACAGAAATAGCAAAATTAACCGTAGAAAATGTCCCGAATGTTGATAAAATCCGGATGGTTAATTCAGGAACCGAAGCCTGTATGAGCGCAGTTCGCCTTGCCCGAGGATTCACAGGAAGAGATAAAATCATCAAATTCGAGGGTTGTTACCACGGACATTCGGATTCATTTTTAATTAAAGCCGGAAGCGGAGCAGCAACTTTTGGAAATCCCAACAGCCCGGGTGTAACCCAAGGTACTGCCAAAGACACTTTACTCGCCAGATATAATGATTTTGAATCAGTTCGAAATTTATTTGAATCCAATCCTGATGAAATTGCAGCTGTCATCATTGAGCCGGTTGCCGGAAATATGGGATGCATTGTTCCTGAAGAAAATTTCCTTCAAAATCTGAGGCAAATATGTAATACGCACAATTCACTTTTGATTTTTGATGAAGTAATGACGGGATTTCGGTTAGGGTTTGGGGGTGCGCAGGAACGTTTGAAAGTTGATGCCGACCTGATTACTTTCGGAAAAATCATCGGAGGCGGATTCCCGGTCGGTGCTTTTGCGGGAAGAAGTGAAATCATGGATTACCTCGCTCCGATTGGTCCTGTTTATCAGGCCGGAACTTTATCCGGAAACCCAATTGCCATGCGTGCCGGACTAACTACTTTGTCGATATTAAAGGACGATTTAGGAATTTATCAATGAATTGATTCTACCACGAAAATTCTACACGAAGAAATTTCTACGATACTGAACAAAAAAGGAATTGCACATACTTCGAACCGTTTAGGTTCTATGTTTTCTGTGTTTTTCGGTGAACAGCCAGTAAAGAATTTTGATGAAGCCCAACAAGCCAATCATGCCCTGTTTAATCAGTTTTTTCACCATTTGCTGAAAGAAGGAATCTACTTACCGCCCTCGGGATACGAAACTTGGTTTATTTCGGATTCAATTCAGAATGAAGAGATTGAAAAAACATTGGCTGCTGTAGAAAAATTTGTACCTTCGGTTGATTGATTAACACACATTTAAAATGAAACTAAACTTTACCCTCGTTTTCTGTCTGGGTTTTATATGCGTATTTGCCCAACGTAATTACGAAACTTCCGTTCATGAAAGAAATGCCTTTCAACATCCGGTTCAACCTGAAGAAGGCACTATGCTGGAAACCGATTATGTTCCCGAATATTATCGGCTTGAAATTACTGCCAATCCGAATGTCCAAAACTTTTCAGGGAGGACGACCATGCATTTTACCACAACCGATGTTTTGAATCAAATCAAGATTAATGCAAAACCAAATTTAACCGTTCAGTCCGTCGAATATCATTCAGCTACCATAACGGATTACAGCCGTGCAGGCGATGTCCTGACAATTAATTTACCGGCTTCGCTTCCTACCAATCATTTGGATTCGATTGCCATTAATTTTTCCGGAAATGCAGGGACTTCCAGTGGGTATAATGTCGGCTCGCACAATGGTGTTCCCATTGCGGAAACCCTTTCGGAATCCTTTCATGGTTCGACTTGGTGGGTTTGTAAAGATGATCTGATTGACAAGGCAAAAAAAATTGATATTTATGTCACCCATCCTTCCGATATGAAAGCGGCTTCGAACGGCTTACTGAAATCAGTTACGGACATTGGCGGGGGAAATTCCACAACCCACTGGCAGCATAATTATCCGATTCCGGTTTATCTGGTTGCCATTGCCGTAACCAATTATGTGGAATACAATAACTCCGTAAACATAAGTGGTACAGAAGTTCCGATTATTAATTATGTTTATCCCGAATCCTTATCGGGTGCACAATCTTCACTTGACCAAGTTCCGGGATACATCAGTTTCCTCAGTGAAAAATTCGGTGATTATCCTTACAAAGAAGAAAAATATGGCCATGCGGAATGGGAACGCGGAGGCGGAATGGAACATTCGACCATGAGTTTTATGGGGAATTTCAACTTCGGGCTTGTGGCACACGAACTTGCACATCAATGGTTTGGAAATCAGGTTACTTGCGGAACTTGGAGTGACATCTGGCTCAATGAAGGATTTGCGGAATACGGAGACGGACTACTTGTACAGGAGGTTTGGGGGGAAAATTCTTTCCGCAACTGGAAAGAAGATTATGTTTGGTACATTACCGATGAAAATTGGGGTTCCGTTTGGAATCCGGATCCTAATAATGAAAATCGGATTTTTTATTACAGGTTAACTTACGCCAAAGCTTCGATGATGGTGCATTTGATTCGTTATATCCTCAATGATGATGCTTTGTTTTTTCAGGCTTTGAAAAATTATTTGTCTGACCCTGAATTTACGTACGGCTATGCCACAACACCCGGATTCAAAGCCAGTTTGGAGGCTTCTACAGGAATGAATTGGGATAATTATTTTGCTGACTGGATTTACGGAGAAGGTCATCCGAATTTCGACATTTCCGTCAATAAACACAGCGGAAGTAATTTGGTAACTGTTCGATTCAATCAAACTCCATCGCATAATTCGGTTGAATTTTTTGAAACACCTTTTGAAATTGAATTCTGGGGAGCCGGAGGGCAAAGAGCCACACGCAGGTTTAACCTGACTGAAAACGGACAGTATTTCGACGTGACCGACCTGCCTTTTGCGGTGACCAATTATGTGCCAAATCCGCATTTCGACGTAGTGTGCCGAATTAATAGCAGCACATTGGATAATCAGGAAGTTGAACTTGATAATTCCACCAAAGCGGTTATTTATCCCAATCCGGCCAAAGAATTCTTTACGATCGAAAACAAAGAAAATATAGATAATCTGAAAGTTTTTGATGTTTCGGGAAAATTGATTTATCAGATAAATGATTCTAATCAATCTAAAATCCGGATAAATTCCGGCTCATGGCCGAAAGGAACTTATATGGTTCAAATCCGGTCCGGTGATAGGGTTCAATTGATGAAAGTGTTGGTTCTATAAGCCTTCGCATTATAATTTCAATCATTAATCATGAAAAAAATATTCTTTATCACTCTTTTACCTTTAGGAATTTTACTGAATGCGCAAAATCAAAATGAATACACAGAATACCTGAATCAAGCTTTGCAAGCCATTGACAACGGTAACGACAACGGATTTGATACGAATTTACGTTACTTTTCAATGGCCATAGAAGAAAACCGGATCACACCGGAAACCCTGACAGAAACTAATTTGAAACTTTATACAAAATGCCTGTATGAAGCTTACATCAATGAAATTTATCTGCAGGAAGATTTGGTGGAAAAAGCTTTGGAGTTTATCCGATACGACATCGAAAGCCGCCCGGAAAACATGGTCGCTTTGGGTGTTTTATATGAAGAAGGTTTAAGTGTTCCCCAAGATTATAGCCAGGCTCAAATCTGGTTCGAAAAAGCTGCACAAACGGGAAATCCCGATGCGATGGTCCGTTTGGTTTATTTTTACAGCAGTGACGATGAGAAAAATGATGCTTATTTTCAGGAAAAAGCTGTAGAAACTTATAAAAAACAAGCGGAAAAAGGAGATTCGGAGGCGATGTACAAATTATCTATAGCTTACGGAAGCCCTCTTGCGCTAGATGAATCCAATCTTTCTGATTACTGGCTCCAAAAATCTGCCGAACTTGGGAATACCAAAGCAATGTATATGCTAGGATATGAAAATCTGATTGGAATTTATGGAGAAGAAAATCCGGAGCTGGCAGCACATTGGTTAGAAAAAGCTGCGAAAAAAGGTCATGTAAAAGCGATGTTCTTTCTTGGGAATCTTTATTATGAGGGGATGGAACCCGTAGCTAAAGATGATAAAAATGCAAAATACTGGCTTACCATCGCATGTGAAAATGGCTACTCAGATGCCTGTTATTTTTATTCGAATTAACTGACCAAACCCGCCAACTCTTCACCTACCAAAGTTCCAATAGCCACTCCGGTTCCGCTCAGCCTGACTCCGCAATAAAGATTCTCCGAAAGCTGTTTCACAATGGGACTTCGATGGCTCCCCATCCCCATGATACCACTCCAGCGATGGTCGATTTCAAAATTTTGATCAGGTAAAATGATTTCTTTCAGATAAGTTTCCAGTTGATTTTGAATACGATTCGTAATTCCGAAATCAGTTGTGGTCTCTCCTTCTATATCTAAATTCCGTCCCCCTCCAAACAAGACCCGATTTCCGATGTTCCGGAAATAATAAAATCCCTCGTCAATGTGAAAACTGCCTTTGAATTTCAGGTTTTCGATGGGTTTGGTAACCAGCACCTGTGCCCGTGCGGGTTTCAGGTCGAGTTCTACCAATCGGTTTGTAAAAGCATTGGTACAAAGGAAAACCTTTTTAGATTTGAGGGCAAAGTCATTTTTTAAAATCACTTCAACTTCAGTTCCTGAATCATTGACAGATTTTACCTCTATGTTATTGAGAATGGAAACTCCTTCCGATTGAATGAGTTTCACATAAGTTTTCATCATTTTTCCGGTATGAATCTGCCCCTCATTTTTGATTGACAGGATTTTCAGAATATTGGCAAACCCGAAATCTTTTTTCTCAATTCCGTAAACATTTTCATCGAATATCGGAAAAAGTAAATGGTTGATCCGCTCGAGATGATCCAAACATTTTTCGAGCAATAAATTATCCTGAATCCGAAAAATTTCAAATCCGCCGTAATCCGTATAATCTATATTTTCATCGCCCAGTAAACTTCTCAGCTTTTTCAGACCGCGAAATCTTCTTTCGACCAAGTCGTAGATTTCCTCTTCCGTGTGGGTTTCGAGGTAAAAAAGGATTTCGGATAAAGTCCCGAAACAGGCGAACCCGGCATTTTTGGTACTGGCTCCTTCGGGCAACAATCCTTTTTCTAAAATAATAATTTTGGCTTCCGGAAATTTACACCTTAAAAAATGAGCCGTACTGACTCCCACGATCCCGCTGCCAATAATGGTAAAGTCAACATCCCGGAACCAGCTTTCCATTTCCCAAAAACTTAAATTCATAAACAGATATATAAATTCAAAAATAGAATGATTTTCTTTAATTTTGATGAAAATGATTATTGAATAATGGATTTAAGGGATCAGCTAAAAAATTTGTTTCCGGACCACATTCCGTCTGAAGATGAAAACCCGGAAATAGAGGATTCGCTTTGGATTCAGGATGAACCGATAATTTGTAAATACGAAAAGCGTAAAGGCAAGCCACAAACTATTTTGGAAGGTTATACCGGTGATGAAGAGGATTTCAAACAATTGGCAAAGGAAATCAAAAAATTACTCAGCGTAGGCGGAAGTTTCAAGGAAGGTAAAATCATCATCCAGGGCGATTACCGTGATAAAATCATGCAGTTCCTTAAAAATAAAGGATTTAAGGTAAAACGAGTCGGGGGTTAAATTATAAAAAGGGGGTACTATCAAAGGCATTGTTGCGCTTCGAATGAATTTTAATTGCATGTGCTAAATAAAATCCGGTGGCAGAAAAGCAATTGACCTAAAACGACCCCCAAAATTCTGAATAATAAAATATTATCAGCATTTTTTAGAACTGTAAAAGTACAATTTATTTTTTTATACGTTAACATCTGTCTGAACTTAGAGTTTCTCTTTCCCGATAGGTGGTTTGGTCGGGCCATGGTTAGAGAATTCAAGCCTGTAAATGCGAAACATCCAAATAACCAGAGAAAGCAGGATGGGACCGAATATAATCCCGATGAACCCAAACACATTGATTCCTAAAATCACCCCGAAAATAGTGATTAGCGGATGCACATCAGCGATGACTTTCTGTGTCCAAAATCGGAACACATTGTCCGCGAAACCTACCACAATAAAGGAATAAATCAACAGCAAATAAGCGTTGGTCGTTTCCCCGTTCGCCAACATATATATTCCTGCGGGAATATATACCAAAGACGCACCCAATACCGGAATCATGGCGGCAAAAATAGTCAGAATAAACCATCCGAAGGCACCTTCCAATCCAAACATCAAATAACCGATGTAGGCGACCACTGACTGCAAAATCGCAACCACGGGCACACCTACCGCATTGGAAATCACCAAGTCGCGAAGGTCTTTGTTGAGTATAATCAGGTTCTCCGTTTTCAAAGGAAGGTTATTGTAAAACCAATTTTCCATTTTGCGGTAATTCATCATCATGAAATACAGAATCAGGAACGCAACCCCCAATTGCAACAAACCGTTGATCGAGGTATTGAGAATCTCCTGAATGACTTTGATCCCGATGGAAGTCAAATCTGAAAAATTGATTTCCTCCAAAATGTTTACACCCACGGTAGCATGGATTTTTTCGACTGCAATTTGAATATCCTGCTGGATTTTTTCGGTATTGTTCAAGGCCATCGACACCCTGTCAGTCAGCATATTGATAAGGAAATACAGGGGTGTGGCAATGACGATGATACTGCTCAACATCAGCAAACTGACCGCCAATAATTTATTCATCCGCCATTTGTAAATCATCCAGCGCAATGGGTGAATGAGTAAAACATACAAACAGAAAGCCCCCAGAAAACCGGGAATGAATGCGGACAAATGGTATAAAACCAAAACCATCATCAATAGGGTGATGATTAGAAAAAGGATTTGCCGTAAAATGCTGTTGGGTATGTATCTTCTTAACATATTCCGCGTTCAGTTTTCCCAAATTTAATTCAAATCTGAATAGGTTTCCATTTCGGTTATGAAATATTTCCAAAAACAGAAAACTAAACAAGGTTCAGTCGGAGGTTAAAGTGCTACGGTTGCAAAATGTTAAAAATCTTATCCGAGCATCCGGAAGTGAAAATACATTTACCTTGTTATTAAACTGATAATCAATTCAAAGAGCACAAATAATTATAGATTAAAAAGCTGATTCCTGAAATTTGATTCTAAATAGAAATCATTTCCGGGTTTTTAATGCCAAAAAATAATGCTAATTTTAGGCTGAGAAAGTTTATATGAAGAATACAGGTCTGACAGTAAGGTTATGTGTGTTTTTCCTGTTTTGCCACCTTGGCGTATGCGCGCAAATCAAGCCTGTACAAGATAGTCTCGCAGTTACCGATACGGTTCGGAAAGACAATGACGCTTTTCTGGAAACGCTGGAAGATTATAAAAACCGTAATAAATTCAACCGATTGGTGCATAAATTGTTTTTCCGGAATCCAAAAACCAAAAAAGGAAGAGCGACCAGCGACCGCTTTGGTGAATCCCAGAAATCCTTTCGGGAAGCTGAAGGCAAAATCATCCGCCATATTGAAATAGAAACCTATGACCCTTTTGGGCATTCTCTCCGCGATTCCACTGAAGTCCCCCACTCATTCCTCGAAAAAGCGGGGAATGCCTTGCACATCAGAACCAAAAAATTTGTTGTCCGGAATTACCTTTTGCTCCAAGAAGGCGACACCTTGGATTCTTTGAAAATACTGGAATCCGAACGTTTGGTGAGGAGCCAGCGTTTCATTCGGCGCGTCCAAATACAGACCGTTCCGCTGGGTGAAGGTTCCGATAGTGTTGATTTATTGATCCGGACATTGGACTCTTGGAGCATCGTGCCCAACCTTACCTATTCGGGCAGTAAAGTGGGGATTCGGTTGAGAGACCGGAATTTTATGGGTTGGGGGCATGATTTTGACAACCGCTACCGGCAAAATTTTGAAACGGGAAAATACCGGTTTCAAACCCGGTACACCATTCCCAACATCCAACGCACTTTTATTTCATTCAATTTGGGTTATTACAGCGATGAAGAAAATGCGTATACAAAAGGCGTTTCCGTACAGCGTAAATTTTTCTCGCCACTCACGCGCTGGGCGGGAGGAGCCTATGTTGGTCAAAGGGCTTACCAAGATTCGATTCCTAATGAGAAGCAGATTTTTGCCCAAAATATTAAATACAATTTACAGGATTATTGGGGCGGTTATGCTTTCCGGCTGTTTCCGGGAACCCATACCAATGCAAGCAGGTTGAACAATTTAATCGTCTCAGCCCGTTATTTTCGGGTGGATTATGTAG
>JAEZDQ010000038.1 GCA_023433225.1 Bacteroidota bacterium
CCAGAGTTCTGTGGATCGTGCTTTTCTTTGCCGATTCGGTGATTTCCTTCACTACCTTCACGGTACTCGGCTACATCATCCTTTGGATTGTGCTTCCCAAAGCGGAAACCGCTTCCCAAAAATATGAAATGTACGGCCAAGCCGGAGATTTTGAAACCATAAAAAAAAATGCCAGCCAAGCGGCTTCTGAAATGAAAGGTGTGGCCGGCGATGCATCGAATCTGCTCGGACAAATCTTCCGGGCAATCGGTAAAGTCATCCTGATTCTGATCGGAATAATGTTGATTTGTACCGGAATCGGGTTGATTATCGCCGCCATATCCCTTTTGGTTACCACATTTATGGGATTGCCGACTGAATTCTTCGGATATGTATTTGATTACCCTTGGCAAGAAACCCTTTCCAAAGTTTTTGCCATCATCCTGTTTGCCGTTCCTGCAATTTTGTGCATCATCTTCGGCGCCAGATTGATTTCTCGCCGTGCCAAAATCAACCGCGTATTTGTCTTTTCATCTTTGATCGTATGGATATTGACAGCAGTTGCAAGTGGATTTTTGGGTGCGGCTGTCGCCAAGAACTTCATGCACGACATTGAATACACCGACAAGAAATCCTATGCGCTGAGCCAAGACACCATCAGCATTCATTTCAATGAATTCAAAAGTGCTGGAAAGTACAAGTACAAATGGTTTGACAACGACATCAATGATTTTATCCATTTCGAAGGAAATTTACACAAACGAATTGATGCCGACATCAGCATCCATCCGGGAAATGATTCAAACCTTACGGTAGAAATTCTTTACAAATCCCAAGGCAGCAGTTTGGACAATGCCCGGCAGAATGCAGAGACAATCAGTTATGAATACAAGGTTTTACCCAATGGGGAACTCGAATTCAATGATTACATCACCCTGCCCGAAGGCTCTAAATTGAGGAATCAGGATGTGGAAATCATCATTTATGTTCCCAAGAATATTACCGTTCATACCAAAAATGTGGACGACGTGATTATTTATGAAGGAGAAAATAATTACGAATATGATTCAGGTAATAATAAATTTTATAAATTTACAGACGGAAAATTCACTTGTGTGGATTGCAACGGTGCGGATTATGATAGGATGATTCACATCAACGAGCACGACAGTGCGCACCGAATTATCGTATCCCCCGAGGGTGTACACATTGAAGACGGAAAAGAAAAAGTCATTATCAATAAGAAAAAAATAAACATTTCAAATGGTACAGATTCTCTTAACATTGATATCTCTGATAATTGATTTGGTTGTAGCAGCCATCAGTTAAAGAGTAGGACGACCCGAACACCATAGCGTGAAGATTTGCCGGATTTTGAATATCCGGCTTTTTTATGTTTTAAATTCAAATTTCACTTTCACCGCAAATCCGTAAAATCGCCTTATTTTTGTTAGATGAAAAAAATCATCGGAAAACTGTTTTTAGCTCTTATGGGCTGGAAATTGGACATCAGCGTTCCGGTTCAAAATATTTCCAAAGCTGTCTTGGTCGCTGCGCCCCATACAACCAATTGGGATTTTTTCTATGCCGTTTCTTCTTTTTGGGCAATGGGGATTCCCATGCGGTTTTTCATCAAAGACAGTTGGACAAAGCCTTGGTATGGTTTTATCATCAAAGAAACGGGCGGAATTGGCATCAACCGTTCCCAACGGTCGGACAGCGTAAATTTTGCCGCTCATTTGCTCCGAAACAATGAAAACCTCTACATCCTCAATACGCCGGAAGGTTCCCGTTCTTACGCCGAAAGATGGAAAACCGGATTTTACTACATCGCCAAAGAAGCCAATGTCCCTATTTTACTCGCTTATGCGGATTATGAAGAAAAGAGAGTAGGAATCGGTAAACGGATAGATTTGAAAAATAAAACCAAGGAGGAAGTATTGTCGGAAATCGAAGAGTACTACCTGAATGTCAAAGGAAAATATCCGGAGAATTACAACAAAAAAATTTATTGATGGACAAAGAAACGAAACTTGCTGCACTCAATGCGATGCGTAAAAATACACTGATTGAAGTACTCGATATCCGGTTTTCGGATGTGGGCGAAGGCTTTCTGGAAGCCCAAATGCCGGTCACAGTCAAGGTGCATCAACCCTATGGTATCCTGCACGGCGGGGCGAGCATAGCCTTGGCCGAAACAGTAGGCAGCGTTTTATCGGCTACGGATATTGATTTTAAAAAACAAAAATCGGTCGGAATGCAAATGACGGCCAACCACCTTCGTCCGAAACGGGAAGGCAAAGTCACCGCTCGCGCGGAATTCGTGAAAAAAGGAAAAACCACCCATTTGATTAAAATCGAAATCCGTGATGAAGCCGGAAATATGGTTTCTTATTGCCACCTGACCACTTCTATTGTTTCCAATGATTATGTTTAAAGCGTTTTCAGAAAAATTAACCCATGCACTGGATGCTGAAGTCCCGTTTGTTTTATTTCGCAAACCGACTGAAAGTGTGGTTCACTTAAGGGTAAACGATGGTTCCGGAAAAAATAATTTTCTTTTCCATTCCTTTGACAACCAAACAGAAAAATCAATTTCAGATGCGAATCCCCTGGAAATTCAACAAAAGGAATTTGATTTTGAATTCAATTTAAAATTGAATGCTGTACCGGAATTTCAACCTATTAATCAGGATAAATACATAGAGCTGCTCGAAAAAACGATGAAAGAAATCCGAGCTACCGAAATTCATAAAATCGTAATCAGCAGAATCAAAGAAATTGATAATAAAAGATTTAATACATTCAAATCATTTAAAAATTTGTTGGATCAACATCCGGATGCCTTGGTTTACCTCTGGCATAATCCCAAAGAAGGAATCTGGATGGGTGCTACACCGGAATTGCTTTTAAGCCGAATTGACAATGAAGTGAAAACCGTTTCCCTTGCCGGAACCAAAAAGCCGGAAAGCGATTGGACACCCAAAGAGTTTGAAGAACAACAAATTGTCACCGATTTTATTTTGGATAATTTTTCAGAAACAAAAAAATTAAAAGTTTCAGGGCCGGAAACCGTTCAGGCCGGAAAATTCCAACATTTGAAAACCTATATTTCGGCTAAGGTTCCAGATGAGTTTGATTCACGCGATTTGTTGGAAAAACTCCATCCGACGCCGGCGGTATGTGGCATGCCCAAAGCTGAAGCATTTGATTTTATATTAAATGAAGAAGGTTATAATCGCAGTTTTTATTCGGGCTACATCGGTCTGGAATCGGAAAATGCGCAGGAATTCTTTGTGAATTTGAGATGTGCCCAAATCTTTCGGGATAAAATCTGGGTCTATGTTGGCGGAGGAATTACTGCGGACAGCATTCCTGAAAATGAATGGTTGGAAACCGAACTGAAATCGGGTACGATTTTGAACGCACTCCGATAAAATTGAACAAAAAAAAAGCGCATTGCTGCGCTTCTTACTAAATTCAAAAATATGCCTATTTTGACTTCAATGCTTCTTCATAATATTGGTTCACGATTCCCCAATCAACCACATCAAAAAATGCGTTGATGTAATCCGGTCTTTTGTTTTGGTATTTCAGGTAATAGGCGTGCTCCCACACATCAATTCCCAAAATGGGCGTACCGGAAACATCTTGACTGGGCATCAAAGGATTGTCTTGATTGGCGGTGCTTCCTACGGCAAGTTTTCCATTATTTACAGTTAACCAAGCCCATCCCGAACCAAATCGGGTAGAAGCCGCCTCGGACAATTTATTTTTCAATTCGTCAAACGAACCGAATTCTGTATTGATCGCTTCAGCCAAAGCACCGTTGGGTTGGCCGCCGCCATCGGGACTCATGATGGCAAAATACAAACGGTGGTTGTAATACCCGCCGCCATTGTTGCGCAAAGCCGAATTATTCAAATCCATTCCTTTCATGATGTCTTCGATGGATTTCCCTTCCAATTCGGTTCCTTTCACCGCATCATTCAGCTTATTGGCATAACCCAAATAATGTTTGGAATAATGCAATTCCATCGTTTCGGCATCGATTGATTTTTCCAAGTCAGCATAACCGTACTTCAATGGCTCAATTTGAAAAGGTCCGCTGTCGGTCTTTACATCCGCCACATTTCCTATTGTGCGGGCAGAATCAGCATCTGTATCCGTGACTGTAACGGTTGTATTTTCAGGTTCGGGTTTCTCACAGGAAACCATCCCAAATGTCAAAATGACTGCGCTTAAAATCGTTGCAAATTTTTTCATATTGTTCATTTTATTTCAAATTTAAGAGAAATTAAACGGAATCAAGCGGATGCTTGGAACTATTATACTAATTTTAACAATTAAAATATACCATGGCTGAATTTGATTTAGATGATTTGAAAGAAATTTCAAAAAGCGAAGAAATCCTCGATTTGCTTGTGAAAAAAGGAATTATCAAAGAAAAGAAATTCCTACAACAACTGAAATACGAAAGTGAACTCAACCAATTGCAAAAAGAAATCTTGCGGCTTCAGGAATTCCTGATCAAAAATAAAATGCGGCTTATGGTGATTTACGAAGGCCGGGACGCTGCAGGAAAAGGCGGTACCATCAAACATACCATTGCAAAAATGAACCCTAAAAATTACAAAGTCATCGCCTTGCCAAAGCCTACTGAAAATGAAACAAAACAATGGTATTTCCAACGTTATATCCAACACCTCCCGCAGCAGGAAGAAATCGCATTTTTTGACCGAAGTTGGTACAACCGTGCGGTTGTGGAGCCGGTTTTCGGGTTTTGTACCGAGCATCAGCACCATAATTTCATGCAACAAGTAAATCCTTTTGAACATCTATTGATGGACGACGGAATGGTATTGGTCAAGTTTTTCCTGAATATTTCCAAGGAAGAGCAAAAAAACCGTTTGGACGAACGTAAAGAAGACCCGATGAATCAATATAAAATCGGCGGATTGGACGAGCAGGCACAGGAAAAATGGGAGGATTATTCCTTTTACATCGACAAAATGCTGAAAGAAACTTCCACCCGAAAATCTCCTTGGGTTGAAATCAAAACCGACAGTAAAAAATCGGCAAGAATAGAAACGATGAAATACCTTTTGAAAAGCATTGAAGGCTTTGATTCCGGGTTGGATTTAGAAAATGACGAGCAAATTTTAAAGGCTTGGAAATAGACCGATTTGCCCTCTGGTAGCGCGCGGATTGCAAAATCAGTGCCCTCTGGTTACCTGGAGAAGACGGGCTTTTTAAACCCAATAAGACGAATTGAAGTAGTTATTTTCCGAAAGCTGAAAATACGCTTTGATAGAGCATTATTTTTAGGTTGTGAACCCAAATGATTGGGTTCAATACCGAACCGTTTAGGTTTTCTACCCAAACGCTTGGGTATTCTACTGAAAAGTTTAGGTCTTGGACTGAAACGTTTAGGTTCGGAACTGATGTGTTTAGGTAGTTGACCTAAAGCCTTAGGTTGTGAACCCAAAGTTTTCGGTTCGAAACCCAAAGTTTTCGGTTTGGAACCCAAAATTTTAGGTCTTGAACCCAAAACTTTATCTCAACAACCTAAAAATTGGTCTAAACAACCTAAATGGATGCTTGTCCGGCATCCCTTTAGCTATCGGGATTATCATGAAGGCGCGGATGGTGTTCTATTTTACCCCATATTCATTTATTCAATCACCACCCTTATCCCCTCCGAATGTGCACTGAGTTCGGGCGCGTACATGTTTTGCAAAGAAGTAATCCCGTTGGAGAAGTTCCCTGCATTGTTGGCTCTCAGCTCGTACTCGAAAACATAAGTCCCTTTGGGCATGTAGTCGATGAAGAAGTTCGTGGCCGCATCGCGGGTGCTTTCATAATAGCCCAGCCTGCCTTGGCGTTTGTAGCTCGACAATACATTCAGGGGTTCAAAGCCGCTGGCACGCATGTCCTTGATGTGGATGAACTCCATCTCCCTGTCGGTCTGGATTTCTAAACGAACTGTTACCAAATCACCCACTTGGATGGGTGTGTTCTCGGTGATTGGGGTCAGCACCGGGCCTTGGTCGGTATTCTTTTTCAGGAAGAGTTTTTTCCTGAACCTGACCCCGGTTTCGGCGGAAGTAATCCGGTCCAAATCCTCAAAATACTGCCAGTACAAAGCACCCCAAGCCACGCCCGGAGAAGTCTTCTTTATTTCAACCGTCGCCATTTCCGGTTGAATTTCCGCTTTGTCCCAACTCGTTTTGACATAGCCGCTGCCGCTTTGCGGTGCTTTTTCCAGAGATTTCATATCCAGTACTTCACTGCCTATTTTCACGGTAATGCCTTCTTCGGCGTTCGTCCAGTCCTTTCCGGTGCTCATCAGTGCAAAAACGGCTTCGGTGGTTGCTTTGGTGGATTCCCATTGGTTGGTTTGGCGGTTCTTCAGCAACCAGACTTTCATGCTTTCTACACTTTCCACATCATTCAAAACTTCGTCAAAAGCTTCAATCAACAGTGCCTGGGTTTCGATGGGTGCTTGGTACCAGAACCATCCGGCCACGTTGGATTTCCAGTACATGCCCATCTCATCGCTCTGGACTGCATGGTCTTTGATGGAAAGCAACAACTTCTCGGCAGCTTCCTTTTTACCGAAACGATGGAAGATCAGGGACAACATCGCCTGGGTTTGTAAGCTCTGGTCGAATTGGCCTTTGTCCAATTCCTTTAAGAAATAATCCTTTGCCTGAGCGGCTTTATTGCCCAACGGATATTGCTCCAGGAAATAACTTCGGGCATATAGGTATTGGATTCCATTGTAA
>JAEZDQ010000041.1 GCA_023433225.1 Bacteroidota bacterium
CATCGGAGCGGTTTTCGGAGCTGTTGGAACAGCCGGACAAAGATGTACTTCGACTCGTCGATTGATCATCCACGAATCGATTTATGAGAAAGTAAAAGATGCAATCGTTGCGGCTTACGGACAATTGAAAATCGGAAATCCTTTGGATGAAAATAACCACGTAGGACCTTTGATCGACAAAGATGCGGTCAATGCTTACCTTGGCGCTTTGGAACAAGTAAAAGCGCAAGGCGGAACCATTTTGGTAGAAGGTGGTGTTTTGGAAGGTTCAGGTTATGAAAGCGGATGTTATGTAAAACCTGCGATTGCGGAAGTAACAAACGATTTGGAAATCGTGCAGCATGAAACCTTTGCACCCGTTTTGTATTTGATTAAATATTCGGGCGATGTAGAAAATGCCATCGAACTACAAAACGGTGTGGTTCAAGGACTTTCTTCGGCCATTATGACCAATAATTTGCGTGAAGCAGAAAAATTCCTGAGCGCTGCAGGTTCAGATTGTGGAATCGCCAACGTAAACATCGGAACTTCTGGAGCGGAAATCGGAGGTGCTTTTGGTGGTGAAAAAGAAACCGGAGGCGGACGTGAATCGGGTTCGGATGCCTGGAAAGTTTATATGAGAAGACAAACCAATACAACCAATTATACAACGAATTTACCTTTGGCACAAGGAATTAAGTTTGATCTTTAAGCCTCTCCCTAACCCTCTCCAAAGGAGAGGGAATTTGAGATTCGAAATAGCAAAAACCTCACGGAAATCAAATCTGTGAGGTTTTTATTTATATTCATATTATTGACGGTACAAAACATAAGTTTCTTTCAATTCAATTTCCTTTTGTACTTTTACACAAAACCCGTTTAGTGGGGAGCGCGCAGGAAATACTTAAGGAATATTGGGGTTATCCGGATTTTATTCATCCGCAAAAAGAAATCATTGAATCTGTTTTAGAAGGGAAAGATACCCTTGCGGTTATGCCCACAGGTGGCGGAAAATCAATTTGTTACCAGTTACCGGCTTTGTTGTCGGACGGGCTTACTTTGGTCATTTCACCTTTGATCGCGCTCATGCACGACCAGATTTCCGGTTTGACATCCAAGGGAATCCGAGCCTTGTCGATTAACTCTCAATTGAGTCCGGATGAAATTGCCTTGGTTTTGGCGAAATGTAAATTAGGCGATGTTAAACTACTTTATGTAGCACCTGAACGGCTTTTGAACCGGCAATTTATGCTTACGCTCCGAGACTTAAAGGTTGGTTTGATTGCGGTCGATGAAGCACATTGCATTTCTCAATGGGGGCATGACTTCCGTCCGGCATACCGGAAAATCCACCAACTGAGAACCCTTTTTCCCGACACGACGATGTTGGCGCTCACCGCGACAGCACCGCCCAAAGTTCAGGAAGAGATCATTTCATCCTTAAAATTCAAAAGTCCGGCGGTTTTCCAACGCTCACTCAAAAGAGAAAATTTGATTTATAAGGTCGTGGAAGCGCATAGTTATTTAGACGATTTGATTTATGAATTGACTGAAAACCCCGGATCGGCCGTTGTTTTCACTCGCAGCCGAGAAGAAACTTACAGCGTTTCCCGGTTCTTAGTCCAAAAAGGATTCGATGCGGATTATTTCCATGCCAAGTTGCCTCCGGAAGAAAAAAACAAAAAGCAACAAGACTGGACACAAAGCAAAACCAAAATTATGGTTGCCACCAATGCTTTTGGAATGGGAATCGATAAGCCGGATGTGCGAATGGTAGTTCATCTTGCATTGCCGCCGAGTATAGAAGCCTATGTGCAAGAAGCCGGCAGGGCAGGTCGGGATGGTAAAATTTCACATTGCAGCCTGCTTTTGCAGCCCATGGAAATTGAACAAACGACCCAAATTTTCAAATCGGATCTGCCGACTCGGGAGGAGTTTTCTTACATCGGCCGCATGTTGTATAACCATTTTGAAATCGGGGAAAATGAATTGCATGAACGCTCCTATGAATTGGATTTGGTGAAATTCATTAAAAAGTTCAAACTCCATAAAAAGAAAACCATCAAAACCTTGGCCTTTTTGGAACAACAAGAACTCATTTTCATACAAAAAATTTCGGCTTACAGTTCCGTTCAGGTATACACCAACCCCAATGCACACCAATCCTCGAAAAAGCTGCGCTACCGGGTTTTGGAATCTTTGGTTCGCCAAAATCCGGGAATTTTGTCACAAGAAAAAAATATCAGTGAATTTCTTATCGCCCGCAGTTTGAACAAATCGGTCAAAAAAGTCAAAAAAATATTGCAGGAATTGAATGATGAAGGCTTCCTTAATTATAAAGACAGGAGCGTGAAAAGGTTGGTTTTCCTCAGGCCACGTGAAACCAATTTTTTACAAAATAATGTATGGATGGAATTTGAGAAAATTCAGGGAATGCATTGGAAGCGTTTGCAGGAAATGATTTATTATGCGACCCGAAAGAATGTCTGCCGTGAAAAATTGTTATTGGGTTATTTTGGCGAGAAGCTCTCGAAGAATTGTGGGAAATGTGATGTTTGCAATGTCGGTTCTCCCGAAATCGATTCTGAAGCCTTGCTCCAATTTATGGAAAACAGCCCCCAAACGCTGCCGGAAATTCTCTTACATTTTATAAATTCGCCCAAAGAAACGGTTTTGGAATTGTTGCAGGAATTAATGGATGAAGAAATGATCGAGGCCGTGGGCATGAATTCCTATCAAAAAAAATAAAAAATGAAGATTGTATTTATGGGTACGCCGGAATTCGCGGCGATATGCCTTCGGAGGATTTTACAGACGGAACATGAGGTAGTCGGCGTGGTTACGGTTCCCGACAAGCCCGCCGGCCGCGGCCGAAAGCTTGCACAGTCCGAAGTAGCGAAACTGGCAATCGAAGAGAAATTAAACTTGCTCCAACCCGAAAAGCTCAAGAACCTGGAATTTATACATTCGCTCAAAGAACTGCAAGCCGATGCTTTTGTGGTGGTGGCTTTCCGTATGTTGCCCAAAGAAGTTTGGCAAATCCCGCCCAAGGGGACCTTTAATTTACACGCTTCCCTTTTGCCGGATTACCGCGGAGCAGCACCGATTAATTGGGCCATCATCAACGGTGAGACCGAAACCGGTGTTACGACTTTCCTGATTGATGAAAAAATCGATACGGGCAATATTTTGCTCCGTCAAAAAATCAATATATCTCCGGATGATGATGCGGGGAGTTTACACAATAAACTGGCCGCATCCGGTAAGGAATTAATCATCGAAACTTTGGACGGACTTGAATCCGGGAATTTGATTCCTCATCCCCAAGCCGAAACTTCTTTCTTGAAACCTGCGCCCAAAATTTTCCGGGATGATTGTAAAATTGACTGGCAAACGGGTTTAGACGAAATTCACAATAAAATCCGGGGATTGAGCCCGTATCCCGCTTCTTGGACAGTGTTTAAAATGAATGGCGAGGAAAAGATTTTCAAAATCTACAAAGGCTCTTTTGAATTTACCAAGAGAAATCCAATGGAAACAGGTGAGATTGAACTGGATAAAGATTCGATTAAAATCAAACACAAAGACGGATTTTATTTCGTGTCCGATTTGCAACAAGAAGGAAAAAGGCGAATGACGGCCAAAGATTTCATCAATGGGTTGAACCCCGAAACCCGGCTTGAATTAGCGTGAAATCGTTTTAAACAAACAAAAAGACGTATGGTTATTAACATATTGAATGGATTTTTCAACAATTTGTATAAATTTTTTTCCTAAAACTTGCATGAATAGGGGATTCAGCTATATTTGTGCTAACGTAAAATCATTAAAATCTTTAGAATTATGAACAAATCAGAATTAATCGACGCAATGGCATCTGATGCCGGGATCACAAAAGCAGCTGCTAAAAAAGCTTTGGATTCATTTACAGACAATGTAACCGGAGCACTGAAAAAAGGAGACAAAATTTCTTTGGTTGGATTTGGTACTTTTTCGACTTCCGAAAGAAGCGCGCGAAACGGAATCAACCCACAAACGAAAAAAACAATCAAAATTGCGGCTAAAACCGTCGCAAAATTCAAAGCGGGTTCGGAATTATCAGCTGCTGTGAATGCCAAGAAAAAATAATCAGTAAACTGGTTAAATTTGAAAACCCTTTCGGTGTCCGTGAGGGTTTTTTTATGGAGCAAGCCTTTCAATCAACCAATTTCCGTCTTTCCATCTGTACCGGAGACGGTCGTGGAGCCTGCTAGGCCGGCCTTGCCAAAATTCAAACTCTATCGGTTTTACCAAGTAGCCTCCCCAATTCTCGGGACGCGGAATTTCTTTCTCTTTGAATTTTTCTGCTAATTCTTTGGCGGTTTTTTCTAAATTTTCATTCAAATCAATGACGGTGCTTTGGGCTGAAACCATTGCCCCAATTTGGCTTTCAAAGGGACGCTTCCAGAAATATTCGTCTGAAATGTCTGCCGGTACTTTTGACGCATTTCCTTTGATGATGATTTGTTGTTCCCTTCCGGGCCAAAAAAATGAAAGACAGACCTTGGGAGAAATTGCAATGGCATTCCCTTTTTGGCTCGAATAATTGGTGTAAAAAACATATCCTTCCTGGCTAAATTCTTTCAACAAAACAATCCTTGCCCTCGGGAATCCGTCTTGCCCGATTGTGCTGAGTGATAAAGCATTGGGTTCTTCCACTTTTCCGGAGGCTACCGTTGCGTCATACCAATCTTTGAATAGCGTCAATGGATTTTCAGGTACATCAGAAAATTCAATCCAATTTTGGGTATAATTTTTTCTTTTATCGCTCAGGTCTTGTTTCATATAATTTTTTTTTTATCTTTATCAAAAGACAACGAAATTCAATTCAAACTTAGTGCAAATAAAAACGATAACAAAAGGGAATATTCTGATAGCGCAGCCTGTTTTGAATGACCTTAATTTTAACCGTTCGGTGGTGTTGCTCACAGACCACAATGACCAAGGTTCCATCGGTTTTATACTCAATAAACCATTGAATGAAACGGTTTATGCGTATGTTTCGGAATTGGAGTCAAATTTCATGGTTTACGGGGGCGGTCCGGTTGAAACCGAAAACCTGTATTACCTCCACAAAAGGCCGGATATCATTCGCAACAGCGAACCGATTTCAAGAGGGATTTACTGGTCCGGTGAATACGAGGATGTGAAAACCGCAATCAATACCGGTATGATTGGCGAAAATGAAATCCGTTTTTATTTGGGTTATAGTGGATGGGGAGAAAATCAATTGCAATCGGAAATTGAGGACAATGCTTGGATTCTCATGGAAGACGATTTGGATATTTTCCAAGATTGGGACAGTAATTTGTGGAAACTCCAATTGAAAAAGTTGGGCGGCGAACACTTGATTTGGCTCAATACACCGGCTGACCCTTCGATGAACTAAGCTTGGTTCAATAATTCAAATACTTCTCTTGTTTTTTCTATGGAATAGGGCTTTTTCCGGTTTTGGTGGATGGATAGGATTCCTTCGCCTTCGATTAAAACAAAAAGTTCATCTGATTTCTGCATTTCAAACGGAAAGATTTCTGTCTCCTCCAATTCAAAGGTGTCGCTTTCGCTGAGCAGTTTGCAGAGATGGTTCCGCAAAACACTGCGGATGCCGCCTTCGGAAATTTTGGGTGTCAGGATTTTATTTCCCTGAATCAAAAATGGGTTTCCCAGAACGGTTCTCGCGATTCTTTTTTCTGGATTGAGCAAAACCAAATCGGTGTAGTCATTTTCTTGGAGGTATGCGGCTGCAACTATCTCTTCCGGCTTGTGGGAGCGTACTTGGGTGAGGAATGTGGGATTGACTGTATAATCCCTGAAAATTTCAATTTCGGACGGCTCATGGATCCATTTGTAATTTGAATCCGGAAAAACCGCTTCGATTTTGATGAGGTAAGAGATATTTGATCTTGTCAAAATTTGGTTGGAATCCGGGTTTCGGAAAATGATTATTTGGAGTTTTGCGTTTTGAATTTGATTGGCTTCCAGAGTCCGAATCATTTCATTTTCGAGGAATTCCGGCGTGAACTCTAACGGAATTCTCATCCGGAAAATTCGTATGGAAGCCATCAGGTTGAAGTAATGCTCTTCCCACAAGCGGATTTTTCCATCGGCAATTCGAACCGTTTCAGCAATAAAATCACCCAAAAGGAAACCACGATTGTCGATGTTGAGGATGGCGCCGGAATGATTTTCTAAGGAACCATTGAGGTTGAAATGCACAGCGTAGTTTGGTATTAGGATCCCAATATTTTTTTAAGGTCTTCAATCTGGCTTTCCCAAAGCAATTGGGCTTGTTCCACTTCGTCAGGTTCGGCAAAGTCGGTAATCATCAAAGAAACATCGCCGGTCAAATCATCTTCTACAATATTCAGTTCAAAGAAATATTTTGTATCCTCATCGTTTTCCCATTGGAAACGCACATAGGTATCTTGTTTGTTTTTCATCAACAACGCCGACTCTTCATCTTCATCCCAAATGAAAGTGTATTTTTCTCCCCTTGAATTTACGTTGTCTGCAAACCATTCGGAAAGTCCCGAGGGGTTTGATAAGTAATTATATAACAATGATGGAGATGCATTTATAACAAATTCCAGTTGAAATTTTTCTTTCACCTTTTTAAGATTTAATTGGGATGCAATATATAAAATACACCCATACCGCCAAACATTTTTTCAATAAGTTTTGAGGATTTATAAGAAGATTCTATATTTGCACTCCATTTGAACCAGGCGAGGTAGCTCAGGTGGTTAGAGCGCAGGATTCATAACCCTGAGGTCGGGGGTTCAATTCCCCCCCTCGCTACATTTTCCCATATTTCCAGCTATCCTTAATTATTTCCATATCATTAGTTTTTACGTTCCTTAGTTGTCAATGTCTTTAAAATTACGTGTAATTTAGTGCCGAATCACAGCAAGTGTGATTAAATACTAAAATGGATAAATTTATTTACATCTTTGTAGGTGGAGGAATTGGTTCGGTTATCCGTTATCTCCTATCC
>JAEZDQ010000131.1 GCA_023433225.1 Bacteroidota bacterium
AATTCATACCATAATCGGTCGAAACAGAAACGATGAAATTCCCCGAACCGGCGGCGGGTGGATTATAAGGCTCCGGCGTGAAATCACCTAAACGGTAAACGAAGCTCAACTGTTGGCCTGCCTGAACCTGTCCTGCCGATACCGTACTGAAGTGTGCTGTGGAAACAGAAGCATTTAAATTTTTAAAAATAATATGGGACTCCGCATTCGGCAATCGGCTACTGGTCCCGATGATGAAGCCTGCATTTCCCCAACCCTCCGGCAAAGCTGTAACTTGGAAGTCTTCTGTCCAAGGAATCGATGCCGTAACGGGTGTTGCGGTGGAAAAGCTTTGCTCGATACATCCGGTCGCATTTCCATTTGAATTGTAAGGCGTAATCCCTACATAATAAGTTTGGCTGTAATTCAGCGAAATGGGATAAGAAGTCGTATTTCCGACATCCACATTGGGGATGACATCCGACCCGCCGGGTACAGTCCCCACCCTTAAGAAATAACCGGTAGGAACGCCCGAAGCCGCCGACCAACTGATTGAACTTTGGGTAACCGGAACATTCACCGCGCCATTCGTGGGTGTTATGAGGGTCGTATTGCATCCGGGAGCCGTGCCCGTATTTTGGGAAACGGATACTTCATCGATATAAATATAATAACTTCCTACCGCCCAAGTCCCTGAAAACCTCAAACGGAAACCGTTCCCGGCAGGAATGGTTCCGGCCGGAATGGTGAAATTTACCATGGTGCAATTGACCGAAGGACTATGGTTGGACTGGTTTATGGTATAAGCAGTAGAATAACTGCTTCCGTTATTGGTTGAATATTGTACTTCTAAACTTCCGAAATTCGAAGGTGTAGCCGTACCGCCTGAGGAATTGATGATTTTATAATTGAAAGAAACATTGATTCCGTTTCCGTTAGAGGCTGCAGCTTGGTTCGGGGCAATCAGGGTTTTGGTTCCCGCACTGCTGAACGAAGCTCTGGCTGACCTCCCTTCACAGGCATTGGATGTCGTGGTATTGAATCCCGAAGCGTTCCAACCTGCAGATGGGAAAGAAGAAATCGCATTGAAATTCTGGCTGAAATTAATTTGGGCCCAGGCAGAACAAAAACTGAAGAATAATACAGCGAAAAATAAATATCTTTTCATTGGTGGAGGTTAAGCACCGTACAAAATTAACGCAATTCTACTGATTTACAAATTACAAGACGCAAAACAAACTGTTAATTAATCGGCTGAGAATTAAATTTGAATTTGTTTTTATTAACGGGAAAAATTTATCTTTGGTTTGGTCATTCATTACATCAAAAACCACATCATGAAAATTGCTAATCTCGCGGAAAACCTGAAAGGTTCCGAAATCATCAAAATTGCCGGTGAAGTCAATGCCCTCAAGGCTCAAGGCGAAGAAATTTACAACCTGACCATCGGTGACTTTGATTCCGGTATTTTCCCTATTCCGGAACAACTCAAACAGGAAATCTTTCTTGCCTATGATTCCGGTGTAACGAATTACCCGGCGGCAAATGGAGAAGCGGTACTGCGCAAAAGCATTTCGGAATATTTGGAAAGGAATTTAAAATTGAATTATTCCGAAAATGAAATCCTGGTTTCCGGCGGAGCAAGGCCATTGATTTATGCGGTTTACCAAGCACTTTTAGATCCGGGCGATACCGTCCTGTATCCCGTTCCGTCTTGGAACAACGATGCTTATACTTATTTGGCAAGAAACAAGGAAATCACCATCGAAACCTTGCCCGAAAACAAATTCATGCCTACCGCCGCAAATATTGAACCGCACATCGAATCGGTGAACCTGATTGCGCTTTGTTCGCCCCTGAACCCTACCGGCACCACTTTTGACCGGGAATCTTTGGAAAACATTTGCCGGTTGATTTTCAAAGAAAACGAACGCCGAGCGGCAACGGGAACCAAACCGGTTTATTTGTTGTACGACCAGATTTACTGGCAATTGACCTATGGGGAAACTGTCCATTACCATCCCCTTTCAGATGCCCGGATGCGGGATTATACCATTTTCATCGACGGAATTTCAAAAGCGTTTGCGGCTACCGGCGTTAGGGTGGGCTGGGCTTACGGCCCAGAATTCATTATGCACAAAATGAAAGATATTTTGAGCCACATCGGTGCTTGGGCACCCAAACCGGAACAAATGGCCACCGCGAAGTTCCTACAACTGGAAAGAGAAATTGCCCAATACCTAAACCATTTGAAATCGGAATTGGCTTATCGGTTGGATTCATTTTACAAAGGATTCATGGAAATGAAAAAGGAAGGATTTCCGGTGGACGCAATCCAGCCTGAAGCCGCGCTCTACTTGACAGTCAAACTGGATTTGATCGGTAAAAAGACTCCATCCGGCGAAAACCTCGGTACGATTGCAGAAGTGACGGCACATATTCTTAAAGAAGCCAAAGTGGCACTTGTCCCTTTTTATGCTTTCGGTGCTTCCGAAACTTCCAATTGGTTTCGCTTATCGGTGGGGACTACCAAACGAGAAGACATCAACCCGATACTAAATAATTTGAAAAATTGCCTGGATAAGTTAAGCTAAACCAACATTCCTCCTTTGGCTTGAAAATCAACTTTAAGCTGTTCCCAATTTCCGGGGTGGATGGGTCTTGAGCCTGCTTCGATGATGGTCGTGTCAAATCCGAGTTCGAGTGCGTCATTGGCGGTAAAGTAAACACAGAAATCCGCCGCCAAGCCGCAAACGGAAACTTTCGTTACGCCTCGGTCTTTCAAATAGCCGTACAATCCGGTGTTTTTGCGCTTGCCGTTGTCATAAAACCCGGAATAGCTGTCAATACCCCGTTCCATCCCTTTTCGGAATACCGCCTCCACTTTATTTGATTCCAGTTCAGGAGAGAACTCCCCACCAAAACTCCCTTGAACGCAATGCCGGGGCCATAAAACCTGGGGCAGCCCATTCAGGTCGATGACATCAAATTCCTTTTTACCCGGATGTTCAGCCGCAAAACTTTGGTGGTTCTGCGGGTGCCAGTCTTGGGTAGCAACAATCAAATCAAATTCATTTTGAATGGCATTGATGACAGGGATTACTTCATTTCCACGGGGAACGGCCAAGCTTCCGCCTGCTAAAAAATCATTTTGAATATCGACAATGATAAGTGCTTCCAATTTTTTCGGATTTTCTATTCATTCAAAGATAAGCCGAATAGGAGGAAGAAAAAAACATTCAGATTCTCCGGCTCACATACTATTCACCCGTCTGCGCCGTTATAGTCCTTGGTTATAAATCCGTTTCCAACTTATGCGTACCAAACTGATTTCATTATGGATATTTGCTCTGTTGATTGGTGGAGCATTACATTCATGTTACCGCCCGGCGGTATATTATCCGCCTGCGCCCAAACCTGCCCCGGTCGTGGTGGAAGAGCAAGAAGAACACGAAGTGATTACACCTGCTATAGAAGAAAAGGAAGTTGTTACGCCCGAAAAGAAAACGCCGGTGGTAGTGAACCTTCCGCCCGTAAACCGGGAATTCCGTGCGGCATGGATTGCAACGGTAGCCAATATCAACTGGCCATCCAAAAGAGGTTTATCGACCGAAGCACAAAAAGCCGAAGCGATTTACCTACTGGATTTACTCAAAGAAAACAATTTCAACGCGGTGATTTTCCAAGCACGGCCTTCCGCCGACGCTTTGTACGAAAGCACCTTGGAACCTTGGTCTTACTTCCTCACCGGCGAAACCGGCAAAGCACCCCAACCCTATTACGACCCATTGACCTTCTGGACTGAAGAAGCCCACAAAAGGGGACTGGAACTGCATGTATGGTTGAACCCTTACCGTGCCCACCATTCCAGTGGAGGGCCTGTCAGCAGCCAATCCATGATTCGGAAGATGCCCGAAAATATAGTGAAACTCAAAAACGGTATGTATTGGTTCGACCCGGCTAACCCCGATACCCAAGATCATGTGAGCCGGATAGTGATGGACATCGTGAAGCGGTATGATATAGACGGCATCCATTTCGATGATTATTTTTATCCTTATGCCTCTTACAATGGCGGCGCAGATTTCCCTGACCAAGCCAGTTGGAACAACTACCAGAAATCGGGCGGCCATTTGTCCCGGGCAGACTGGCGGCGGGACAACGTCAACCGTTTCATCCAAAGGATTTACCAAGAAATCAAAGCCGAAAAGGATTATGTCAAATTCGGCATCAGCCCGTTCGGCATCTGGAAACCCGGCGTGCCTTACGGCGTTTCGGGGATGTCGCAGTATGATGAACTCTATGCCGACGCGAAATTATGGCTGAACGAAGGCTGGATTGATTATTTCACCCCCCAATTGTATTGGCCGGTAGATGCACCCCGGCAAAACTTCTCCACATTATTGCAATGGTGGGAATCCGAAAACACCTACAGCAGGCATCTTTGGCCGGGGCTCAACACGGTGGAAATCCGGGCGAGCGACAAAGCGGCCGAAATCTTAAAACAAATCGAACTCACCCGCCAATTGGTTCCCAATAGCGCGGGCGTTGCCCATTGGAGCATGGCCGGACTCAACTCTACCATGCTGCATTCCCTGAAATCGGGGCCCTACAAAGAAAAAGCATTGGTACCCAAATCGCCTTGGCTCAAACCCTTGGTGGATGAAAAGCCGGAATTGTCCTTGTCTGAACAATCCCAAATCTATTTAGCCCAATGGGGAATGGACAATGCCAAAAATGTTTCGCACTGGTTGCTTTACAAACGTTACGGCGAAACCTGGGAGACCGAAATCCTGCATGTCACTACCACGGCACAGGTTTTGGAAAAACAAAAAGACGGCAAAAAACTCGAACTCGTCGTCATCCAAGCCGTTGACCGATTGGGCAACGAAGGACAATACGAAGCCCGTTTGATCGAAGCAGGCATTTAAAATCCACTTTTCAGAATAAATCATTCCCGGTACTTTTCCGGGACAACTTAAAACATGGTTTTTTTCTATTTCCGATAGATTTCAAACTCCTTTATTTGTGAAATAAAAGTTAAACCTTGAATCCGAAAGCATTTCGGAAATGTATTTGCATGGTTTTTTTTCGATTGTAAATCGATGCAATCGGAAAATTGAACCCTAAAAACAATGATTATGAGCACTGAGAATCTGAACCACCAAGAAGCAGTTGATAAGCTGAAAGAACTCGTTAACAAAATCAAAATCGGGATGCTTTGCACGCATGACCCGGGCCGCAAGCCCATTCATGCCGTGCCGATGAGCGTACAGGAAGTGGATGAGGCAGGAAACATCTGGTTTTTGCTGTCGTCTGAAAGCGATAGTTTCCATTACCTTCAGGCAAAACCCATGGCTTGCCTCCTATTTTCGGACCCGGGTTCATACAGTTTCCTGAGCATCCATGCCGATTCGGAAGTTTCGCGTGACAAAGACAGGATTGAAAAGTACTGGAGCCCGATGGTAGCGGGCTGGTTTGTGAAAGGAAAAGAAGACCCCCGCATCCGGGTGTTGAAGATTAAGCCGCTGGAAGCCCATTATTGGGACAGCGAGACCAATAAGTTGGTCAATTTTTTCAAGGTAGCCATCAGCGGGATGACCGGCAGCAAATTAGACGTCGGCCGGGAAGGAGATTTGAACTTATAATGTTGAATATTAAAACCAATAGTTATGTCAAAAACAATAGCAATATTAGCCACGCATGGATTCGAAGAAAGCGAATTGAAATCGCCCAAAGAGCATTTGGAAAACCAAGGATGGAAAGTGGACATCATCAGCCCCGAATCCGGCAGCATCAAAGCCTGGGCAGAATAGAACTGGGGCTATGAATACAAAGTGGATAAGGAATTACGGAACGCCCATGCCTCCGGATACGATGCTTTGGTAATTCCGGGAGGAGTTCTGAATCCCGATAAACTGCGAACAAATAAGCAAGCGTTGAGTTTCGTTCGGGATTTCTTTGTACAGCAGAAACCCGTCGGTGCGATCTGCCACGGCCCGCAAGTATTGATTGATGCAGAGGTTGTGGAAGGGCGCGAAATGACTTCTGTCGCCGCCATTCGCAAAGACTTGGAAAATGCAGGTGCAAGGTGGGATGACAAAGAAGTAATCGTAGATGCCGGACTGGTGACCAGCAGAACGCCCAATGACTTACCTGCTTTTAACGCCAAACTCGTAGAAGAGATTAGGGAAGGAAGACACGGCGAACAACATGCCTGAGTAAATTTCTACTTCCGTTTCAAACCACCTTCGGGTGGTTTTTTTATGGAATTATTAAAAAAATATTTTAAGAAACCAAATGGTTGCCTATATTTGCAACTGATTGGTTTCTTATTAATGTATAAAAAATGAAACGAGATATATTTCAAGCCATTGCAGACCCGACCCGAAGAGCGATTCTCACATTGATTACGCTTCACGCCATGACCCCGAATGCACTGGCCGAGCATTTCGATATGAGCCGGCAGGCGGTTTCAAAACACTTACGCATCTTACAGGAATCTGAACTAATTAAAGCGGAACAACAGGGACGAGAGATTTATTATCAAATCGAAATTGAGAAAATGAAAGAAATCGATAAATGGCTGGAGCAATTCCGTAAAATATGGGAAACACGATTTGACCAACTCGATAAATTATTAAATAAAATGAAATAACAACTCAAAGTCTTTAGCGATAATAAAAAACTGACAAATATGACATGAAGGAACAAAGACACGAAGAAAATAAAAACTTAGAGCCTTGGAGTCTTAATGGCTCGAAAAATAAGACAACCAAAACAAATACAACCATGGAATACACAGAACTGTCTCCCAAAGAAGAGTATATAGGCAAAGCGATAGTAAACGCTGCTTACAGGATTCATACAGAACTTGGCCCCGGGTTATTGGAGAAAATATACGAAGTTTGTATGTCACATGAACTAAGAAGAGCTGGTTTCAACGTTAAACGTCAGGTTGATATTCCATTGTTTATGATGGCATTCAATTCAATGAAGGTCTGAGGTTCACCGAGACACGAAGAAATAAAAAAGAGCCTTAGTGGCATAAAAAAATGAATACCGACCACAAAAAGAAAACATACTATAATTATGAATCCAAATCTATTATTTGACTTTACAGTCAACAAGGAAAACAAAACCATTCATGTAAAACGTGAATTCAACGCAGAACTGAAATTGGTCTGGAAAGCATGGACTACGGCCGAAATCCTCGACCAATGGTGGGGACCTGCACCCTGGAGGGCCGAAACCAAATTGATGGACTTCCGACCGGGAGGTTATTGGCTCTATGCAATGGTCAGCCCGGAAGGCGAAAAACATTGGAGTCGGCTCAATTACCTGAACATTGAAACAGAAAAGTCATTTACTTCAAAAGATGGGTTTTCCGATGAAAACGGCGTGATGAATCCCGACTTTCCGCAAAATATGTGGGAGAATCAGTTCATTGACCAAAAGGAAAAAACCCTAGTCAGCATGGTGTTGCGTTTCGACAGCCTGGAAGACCTAGAAACCATTATCGCGATGGGCTTCAAAGAAGGATTTACAGCAGGAATGAATCAATTGGACGGTGTATTGGAAAATTTAAAAAATTAATACCATGGAAAATCAAATTCCTCACGACATTCTGGACTATCATGCAAAACTTCCCGGAGAAGAGAAGGCAATTTGCGATATTTTGGCCGCCGAAATTTCCAAACAATTGCCTGAAGCCGAAAACAAAATCTGGCATGGACATCCGGTCTGGTTTCTGGATGGAAATCCCATCGCCGGATACAGCAAAGAAAAGCCGGGAATCCGTCTCATGTTTTGGAGTGGTGCCGATTTTGGTGAGCCCGGATTAAACGTACACGGCAAAAAATTTAAAGATGCTTCCGTTTTTTACAATTCGGCAGATGAAATCAATACCGAAGATTTGCATCGTTGGCTTGAAAAATCCAGAGAAATCCAATGGGATTATAAAAACATCGTCAAAAGAAAAGGTGTTTTGGAGCGATTAAAGTAAAATCATTTGTTTCAATCTGAATACTTAATTTTGTCTTAATGTTTTAAATCAATCTATTATGAAAAAAATAATTTTTAATGTATTGTCAGTCCTGCTCGGGCTGATGATGCTCAACAGCGGACTGAACAAGTTCTTCAATTATATACCGGTTCCGGATGATTTACCTGAAAATGTAATGAAAGACGGTGCCGCCATGATGGAAATCGAATGGTTAATGCCTTTGATTGCCGTTGCTGAAATACTGGGTGGATTGCTTGTTATTATCCCAAAAGCACGCGCGTTGGGCGCATTGGTTTTGTTTCCGGTAATGGTGGGAATTTTACTGACTCATTTGTTTGTGGCTCCTGACGGATTAATCATCGCACTGGCTTTATGGGCAATTTTGTTGTGGATTCTATATGAGAACCGCGAAAAATATGCGCCGCTTTTCAAATAATCAGAACAATTTATAAGTCAATCCCCAGAAAAGGCTGAAATTGATGGGGCCGATGTCTTTTCCGTACCCGGGAATGACCAAAGGCTCCAGGCCTTCCTGTTTTTTGCTGCCCAGATAGATTTCCGGACGGACGGACACATCCGCATACAAATTCCCTAAAAGGCGAATCCTACCTCCTCCGACAATTTCAAACCAATAGGCGCTCACATTTTCAGAAGGGAAGCTTCCGTAGGAATCGATTTGATTTCCGGAAACTCGGATGGGATATTGGTTTACGGTTTGTTCATAAGCGGCATAAGCAAATCGGGCACCGGCATAAAATCCGTTAGAAGGGTCTTCATGATCTTGTGAAACGAACCAGTTGAATCCGAGTTTAAAATAAATCCCATTTACATCTACATTCCATCCCAGTTCATCGTAGATATTTTTCTCATATCCGACTTCCGCAACAGCATTCCATTTTTCATACACCCGATAGGAAACCATTGCCTGGCCTCCCTGTTTATCGGTAAATGCAGAAAGCACAGGTGTAAATACATCTACTCCGATGAAGAGATTCCCTGCCTTCTTTTTCGAGGTTAAACTATCGGCATTTTCAGCCAGAACAGTTCCTGCTTCCAGGTTGATACTGTCCTGTTGCGCAGTGAGCGTTGCGGAAAGATTAATAATTATAATAAATATAAAGATTCGTAGCTGATTCATTTTCCAATACGTTTGATTCGCCCGGCAACAGGCTTTGAATGTTGTTATGTGTAGCTTCGTAAGTCAGGTTTTCATAGGTAATCCTGAAACCACAGGCCTTGGACACATAAGAAGTTTTGGTGTTGTAATTTACGGTCAGTATATCGGGAATTGCACTCGCCCGCTTTTTGATCCGAAAATAAGAAACAGACTCGTCCAAACCGCCCAAAGGAAGTTTGATACTATCTGTAAGTGCCCAAGTGTAAAGGGTATCCGGATTTTCCAGATTCTGATCCAGTCTTTCCACAAACAAAGTATCAACCGAGTTTTGCTGGGTTTGAATGTTTCGAAAAACCACTGTCAGGTAGGGCGTCCCTTCACCTATACAGACATCGTCTTCTTCGCAGGAAAACGCAAAAATCAGGGAGGTAATGAGTCCAAAAATGAGATTTCTTTTCTTCATACTTCTAATGAATTCTTTCCAAAAGTACAATTAATCTTTATTTCCTTTAAAAAAAGAATCCCGCAATGTCTTGCGGGATTGGGATTTTGGTAGGTAAGTTTTATTTTTTAATCAATTTGGAGGAAAGGTGTTCTCCCTTTTCATTGAGGGCTTTTAGGATGTAATTTCCTTTGGGCAAATCGTTTAATTGAACGGAAGAAACCCCGTAGAACTTTTTAATCAGCCTTCCTTCCAAGGAATAAATTTCAACTTGTGTGAATGTTTCCGAAAAGTGGATTTGGTCTTTGGCTGGATTCGGATAAAAACTAAAGTTTTCAGATCCGGGTTCTTCTAAACCTAAAGTTCCATTCAATTTGACAACCCAATAATCACTGATACCGTGGTAGCCCGTTACATCTCCATTATTGGAATAGGTTTCTCCCATCAAGATAAAACCGCCATCTGCAGTCTGTTGGATTTTTCGCACCACGTCGCTTGCGGAACCGCCCAAAGCTTTCACTCCCAATTGATTTCCATTGGAATCCAATTTCAAAATCCAATAATCTTCCTCGCCGTACCCTCCGGAATGCATTTCGGATTCGCCCACAGCCATATAATTTCCATCGGCTGTTTCGATGATGTAATTCCCTCGTTCGGAAAATTGCGTTCCATAAGACTTTTGCCAAAGAATGTCACCCATGTTGTCCAATTTTAAAATCCAATAATCGGTACCGCCATTGTTATTTTGAACGTCACCATCATTTGAATCTGAAAATCCGGTTAAGATGAATCCCGAATCGGAAGTTTCTTGGATACTGTAAGCACCATCATTCATAAATCCGCCATAGGTTTTTTGCCAAATAATGTTTCCTGAAGGGGTAAATTTTACAATCCAATAATCTACACTTCCCAAATTGCCGGATACATCATGGTCGTTGGAAGCGGATAATCCTGCAAATACAAAATTGCCGTCGGAAATTTCTTGAATTTCATAAGCCATTTCCCAGCTGGTTCCCCCATAATTTTTCGTCCATTCTTTGTTTCCGGATGCGTCTAACTTTACAATCCAAATATCTTCGCCTCCATAATTCTGAAGAACATCTCCATCTGTAGATAATGTATAGCCAATCGCTATATATCCTCCATCCGAAGTGGATTTGATATCATATAAAAAATCATTTTGAACACCTCCAAAGGATTTTTCCCAAAGGATATTACCTGCTCCATCAATTTTGATAATCCAAAAATCTAAACTACCAATAGGAGCGGAAACATCGCCGTCGGTGGAATTGGTATAGCCGCCCACAACGAACCCGCCATCGGCTGTTTCGGCAATGGATTGTCCTTCTTCACCTCCGCTTCCACCATAGGATTTCTCCCAGATCATTTCACCGGAAGCATTCAATTTGGTAACCCAAATATCACTGGAACCGAAGTTTTGAGAGACATCCCCATTGTTGGATGACGCAGAACCTACTGCAAGAAAGGAGCCGTCTGATGACTGGATAATGTCATTTCCGCGCTCCACAGAGTTACCACCCAATGCTTTTTGCCATTGGATTTGGGGTATTTCCTGACCCAAAACCAAGGAAGAACCCACAAATAAAATACTGAAAAGAGTGTTTTTCATATTGATTAAATTTTGCGCCGAAGGTCTTTCTTCTGCACACATCAATCAATAAGGCATTTGTCGTAATTTTAATACTTCGATGGGATTTTCCTCTATTTTTGTTTCTCTAATAGAACCACATTTTCGACATGGTGCGTTTGCGGGAACATATCGACCGGCTGAACTTTTTTAATTGCATAATGGTCTTTCATCAGTTCCAAATCGCGGGCTTGGGGTGCCGAATTACAGCTCACATATACAATTTTTTCCGGATGAATCTTCAGGATGGTTTCCACCACATTCTTATGCATGCCGTCACGCGGGGGGTCGGTGATGATGACATCCGGCCGGCCGTTCTGCGCAATGAATTCATCGGTAAAAATCTCTTTCATGTCGCCGCAATAAAAACTACAGTTTTCAATTCCGTTTCGCTGTGCATTTTCCTTTGCCGCATCGATTGCTTCCTGAACCGCCTCTACGCCTACTACTTTTTGGGCTTTTTGGGCGATAAACTGCGCAATAGTTCCCGTTCCGGTATAAAGATCGTAAACCGTTTCATCTCCTTTTAAGCCTGCAAAATCACGGGTGATTTTGTATAGTTCGTAAGCTTGAGCGGGATTGGTTTGGTAAAAACTTTTCGACCCGATTTTGAATTTCAAATCTTCCATTTCTTCCATGATGAAATCCTGTCCGGAATAATTCTGAATCTCCAAATCGTAAATCGAATCATTTCCTTTGGGGTTAATTGCATAAAGCAAGGAAACAATTTCCGGGAATTTGGATTTCAGGTTTTCCAGAAAGGCTTCCCGTTTTTCTTTGTCTTCTTTAAAGAATTGAACCAACACCATGAACTCTCCTTTCTGATTGGAACGGATCATCAGGGTTCTCAAAAATCCCTCTTGGTTCTGAATATCATAAAATTCATAACCGTTTTGCTGCGCAAAAATTTTGGCTTCAAGCCGTATGGCATTCGAAGGTTCTTTCTGCAAATGGCATTCAAGGATGTCCAGTACTTTGCTCCATTGCCCGGGAATGTGAAATCCCAGCGCGTTGCGTTCATAGGACTGTTCGGTATCGCGGATTTCGTCCAAGGTCAGCCAGCGGGCATTGGAAAAGGAAAATTCCAGTTTGTTTCGGTAATAATATTGTTCCGCTGAACCTAAGATGGGAGAGATTTCCAAGTCATCGAAACCGCCGATGCGTTTTAAATTATTCTCGACTTCATCTTGTTTGAATTGCAATTGCGCTTTATAAGCCAAGTTCTGCCATTTGCAACCGCCGCAAACCCCAAAATGAATGCACCGGGGTTGAACGCGGAATTCGGAAGGTTTGAGGATTTCCACCGCTTTTCCTTCGAGGTAACTCGATTTCTTTTTGTAAACCGAAACATTGACCCGGTCGCCCGGAACAGCATCCTGAATCAAGATGGTTTTTCCCTCCGGGGATTTCCCGATGGACACCCCCTTGGCTCCGGCACGAAGCACTTCTATGTTTTCCAGAAAAATGTTTTTCCCTTTTTTTCTTGCCATGCCGCAAAGATAGGATTTAATGCAGTTGTGAAACTTTTAATAATAGGAAGCTTATAAATTGTCCTCCACAAATTGGCGACAGTATTCTTTAATTTGCTGTCTGACTTGCCTGAACTGCTCGTTGATTTCTTCGTCTGTTCCTGTTGCTTTCGATGGGTCTGAAAAGTTTTGATGAAACTTCTTGGCTTTAGTTGGAAAAAACGGACAACGTTCTTTGGCATTGTCGCAAACGGTAATGACAAAATCAAAGTCGATGTCGTAATATTCATCAATGTTGTTTGACGTATGATTTGAAATATCAATTCCGTCTTCTTGCATTATTGCAATGGCTTTTGGGTTTACTCCGTGGGTTTCTACACCTGCACTGTAAATTGCTGCATTTCCGATGGCAAAATGTCGTAAATAACCTTCAGCTATCTGACTTCTGCAACTGTTCCCGGTGCAAAGCACTAAAATTTTATTTTTCATTTCTGTTCGTTTTTTCATCTGCTTTCTATATTATTCCCGCTCCCAATGCCAATGAAAGTAGGACGAGCATTATGGCAACTGTTACTTGTAAAAAACCTAACTTAACTTTTTTCAACAATTTGTTTCCGATGTAGGCACCTGCAATTCCTGCAACTGTGGCAGAAGCAACCAACATTAAATTATCCGTTAATCCCGATTTGGTAAAGCCGGTGGCATACATGCTCAACCTTGTAAAGTCCACAAATGTTGAAACCACAACGGCTGTGGCTACAAATGCTTCTTTTGAAAGTCCTGCTTTGATGAGAAATGCACTTCGCAACGCACCTTGATTTCCCGAAAGTCCGCCAAAGAAACCACTCAATGCTCCGCCAACCGGCAATTTGTCTTTTCCGAATTGCAGTTTGTTGAAATACGGAATGAAATCAATACAAGCGAAAATGATTAGCAAAACTGAAATGATAAATTTTACAGGAAACACTTCAAAGTGTTTTCCAAACATTTCATAAGTGAACAATGGTTTTATATCGGGAATGTTCAACAACAACCAAGCGCCAAGGAATGCCGCAATTACAGCAGGAATACCAAAGCGAATCAATACCTGTTTATCTGCATTTTTGCCCACCAAAAACAATTTAAAAATATTGTTGAAGAAATGTACGACGCCTGTCAATGCAATCGCCAGATCAACGGGAAAGAAAACCATAAATACAGGTGTAAGAATTGTTCCCAGACCAAAGCCCGAAAAGAATGTGAGAATGGCTACCAGAAATGCCGTTAATGATATTATGAATATTTCCATTTATTGTTTTCCTTTATTCCAAATATTGTCCACCGACCAATATCCACCGCCCTTGATTAACAAAAAAACTACCAAGCAAAATTGATCAATCTGTCCTGATATCGTGCATCTCTTCCCCCAATTCTTTGTCGGCTAAAACCTCTGCATTTCCGATGGCAAAATGTCGTAAATAACCCTCCGCTATCTGACTTCTGCTACTGTTTACTGTACAAAGCACCAAAATTTTCTTTGTCATTGTTTATAATATTTTCGTTTTAAAAATAGACTGGCTCTGACTAACAAAATCAGCACTGGAACTTCTACCAAAGGTCCGATTACACCTACAAATGCCTGAGGCGAGTGTATGCCAAATACGGCAATGGCGACTGCAATTGCCAATTCAAAGTTGTTACCAGTAGCTGTAAATGCAATAGATGCATTTTTGTCGTAAGGGACCTTTAGAAATTTGCTGATGAAAAAACTCAGGAAAAACATCAGTACAAAATAAATGATTAATGGTATCGCTATTTTGATGACATCTAAAGGCAATTCCAATATTTTGTCGCCTTTTAAACTGAACATCAGCACGATGGTAAATAGTAAAGCATACAATGTAAAAGGCGATATTTTTGGAACAAACTTCCTATTATACCATTCAATACCTTTCGATTTTACGAGATAATAACGGCTCACGAAACCGGCAAAAAAGGGAATGCCTAAGTAGATCAAAACGCTTTGCGTAACG
>JAEZDQ010000133.1 GCA_023433225.1 Bacteroidota bacterium
CAATTGGGGATTGCTGCTAATTTTTGAATTAATCCATTAAGTGCTACCACTTAATTTTAATTTGGCGCCATAGAATCGGACGGGGAATTCATTATTAAGTTTCATATTTGTAAGGATTTTTTAATAAATGAAAGAGACCCAACATAAAAATCAGAATACGGTGTGGAAGTTTTTATTTCTAAGTTTCCTTACCGTTGGGTTTGTCTTTTTATTGAATTCCTGCGATTCAAGTAATCAAAAAGCAGATGCTGAGGTGGAGGAAAAGTACCAGCAAGAATTTGAGGAAATTTATAAACTGATTTATGAAGATCCTGCTTTGGCCAGAGAAAAATCACGGGAAATTCTGGACGGACTTTTGGTCGAGGATAAAAAGCCACGTATCAAATCCCTGAAATACATCGGCTCGTCCTATGCATTGGAAACGAAATATCCGGAGGCTATAAAATATTACAATGAAGCTTTGGGCATCGCTGAGGAGATTGGGAATCATTTTGAAATGGGTAATCTCAACAATAATCTTGGGACGATATACAATGAATTTGGGAATTATAATTCGGCCTATATTTATTTTATCACAGCATTGGATCAATATAATTTGGCAGGAAATAAAGAAAAAAGAAGCGGAACTTTGAATAATATAGGTTTGACTTACCTTAATTTGGGGAATTTCGAAAAAGCCCTTAGTTATTTTGAACAGGCGTTGGAAACAATGGAAATCCGGGATCCGATTATGCGTTCTACTATTCTGAATAATATAGCCATCTGCAAGGTCAATTTGAAAGAAACAAAGGAAGCAATGGAAATTCTGGATCGTTCCATTGAGCTTTCGGAACAAGCCAATAACCAGTACGGACTTTGTATTTCTTATCAGATCAAAGGGAATTTTTTGCTGGCTGAAGAAAAAAAAGAAGAAGCATTCATTGCCTATCAGAAAAGTTTGCAGATTGCAGAAAACGCCGATTTGTTTCACCAGACAGCCGTTTCCAAAACAGGCATTGCGCGTGTTTTGCTGAATCAGAATAAATCAGACGAAGCTTTGAAAATAGCGGAAGAAGTAATGAAAATGGCCGATGAGAAGAATAGTCTGGTGCTCCAAACCGATGCGCATCGGTTGCTGGCCAGCATTTATCAGACTAAGGAAGAATTTGAAAAAAGCCTTCTTCATTTTCAGAAGCATATAGAAGTTAAAGCAGAACTGAACAATAATTCTGTTGTCAATCAGATTTACGATGTTGAACTTAATCATTTGAATCAGCTTAATAAAATGCAGCAATTGGAGCTTGATAAAAAGGAGCTCGCCATTCGTAATAAAAATAATCTTTTGTTTTTTGTTTCGTCGCTATTTCTGCTTGGTTTGGCCGGAATTTATCTTGCGTATCGAAATCATCGCAACAAACAAAAAGTCAAACTGCAATCTACGATTCTGGAATTAACCAAAAAGAAATCAAATGCAGCGATGGAAGCCGAAATTGTGGAAAGAAAACGAATCGGTCGCGAACTTCACGATAGTTTGGGGTATCTTCTTTCACTTGCGGGCCTCAATGCCAGTGTATTGCAAAAGCGAAAGGATATTTCGGAAGAAAAGAAAGCCGAATTGCTGAATTCGCTGATGGAAAGTATTGACGATGCTTTTGAAGAGGTTCGCAATATATCTCATAATCTCGCTCCGTCCTTGCTTTCTGAACAAGGACTAAAAGGCGCATTGAAAAGTATCGCGGATCGGGTCAACCAAAGCAATAAGCTCAAGATGAGTTTTGAAACATTCGGATTGAATCAAAAACCGGATGGATTGACCGAAAATGTCTTGTACCGAACCATTCAGGAAATTGTGAACAATACCATCAAACACGCCGAAGCCGGCGAATTGTTTATTCAGATTGCTCAAGATACCAACCAGATTACCCTTTTGGCAGAAGACAATGGAAAAGGATTTGATGTCAACCAATTGAAAACGGGTTCCAGCTTTGGTTTGTCCCATATAAAATCCTGGGTTGAAAACCTGAATGGAAACATTCACATTGATTCCAAAGCGGGGAGAGGAACCATCATCAGTATTTTAATTCCAAAAGAGAAAACAGCATAATATGCCCAAAGAACAGCTAAAGGTTTTAATTGTTGACGATCACCAACTTATGATTGAAGGTCTGAGGTCTTTGCTTGAAGATGAAGAAGGTATTGGTTCTGTTGCAGGCGCCAATTCGATGGAAGAAACCCTGACGTTTTTGGAAAAGAATCAGGTGGATGTAGTCCTGATGGATATCAATATGCCGGAAGTTTCGGGAATTGAAATCACCCAAAAGATCAGGGAAAATTATCCAGATATCAAAGTCATTGCGCTGACGATGCATGACGATATTTCCATCATCACCCGAATGATCAAAGCCGGAGCCTCTGGTTACATATTGAAGAAAACCAATATGAACGAGGTTATCGATGCGTTGAATATTGTTCATGCCGGTGGAAAATATTTGAGTATGACCACGCAGAACATCATTATGGATAATCTCATGAGCCCCGATGAACTGATGGATGGCAAAGAAGAAAGCAAGCCGGTTTTATCAAGCCGGGAACTGGAAGTTCTCAAGCTTATCGCCAAAGAATACAGCAATGAGAAAATCGGCGAAAAACTGTTTATCAGTGAAAGAACTGTGGAAGCGCATCGCCGGAATATCTTTATCAAAACCAAGACAAAATCCATCGTGGGGCTGATGAAATATGCCATAAAAGAAGGTTTGATTCCGATTCATCCGGAGAATTGATGTTGTGTTTGTGTTGTGAGTTTTTTGTTGGGGACTGGAATAAATAGTAGTATGCTTTGAGAAGCTTTAATTTGTCGCAGTTTTCATACTTTATCTCTGCTTTATCGGTGCACTATCTCTACGTGAAATTTCTCTGTTGCTGTCAATCGATTTTATCCTGCTTAAATCTGTACGCCACTACCGCCTACGACTTTGATTCCTTCCGGAAATCTTTTCCAAAATCGTATGTATTGGTATCGGGCTTCAAAGGATTCGTTTTGGTAAGTTCCTTTTAAATCGATCAACAAAACCACTATTGCCAGATCGTCCATTATTTGAAGTTTTTTTACCTCGGGATCCAAGCTGTTTATTTTTAGATGGCCGCTGCGATAGGTTTCCATATCTTTTTCTTTGGTCAGGATTTCTCCGCCGGGGGCGATAAAAAGCAAGTCTTCATGCAAAAGCGTATCCAAGTCTTTCAGGTCGCTGTTTTTCATGGCTTCGTAAAGCCGGTTTTCCAGTTTTAAAATTTCTGTTTTGGTCATATTGATCGCGGGTTTTCTATTTGCGCCTTATTAAGCGCTACATTTTTTAAATATAATGGATTTCCAAAAACCTATTTAATGTGAACTACATAAAATGTTGGTTCCAGACTTTTAGTATACACAACAAAAATGGATTAGGTCTTTATCTGTAGATATGAAAAACTATAAGAATTGTATAAACTTTCCTCAACCCAAAATAGAAAAGCTATCAGTGGTAAGTCTGATTATCATTGGTTTTTGAGTTGAGGAGAGCTACCCTGCGGAAGTGGGGTGGTTTTTATAGTTTCATTTAAAAACATAGATAGTATTTTATATTTATGAATTTTAGCTTGGGTGCGATTGGAAAAGGGTAAGGATTTATTAATGATATATTTTGTAAATTGTTGCTCTCTCTTAGATTCAACTCGTGAAAGATTTTCAAGGTTTTTACTTGAATTCATACATTTTATATGATAATCTAAATGTTTAATAAATGCTTTATGGTTATCCTTGATATCATCTATTATTGAAATAAGGGTATCAATATCCATTATTACTAAGTCCTTAATAATATGGCTTGTTGTTATTTTACTTGCTTCTATCTTGAAGATTTTATTAAGTTTTAAATTTATTCCTGGAGCTTGTAATATTCTATCGTGAACAAGAATTATTGGATATATTTTTATGTTGTTTTTTGTATTAATTGAGTAGTCAAATTGAAATTTTTTATTATTTATTAATTTGTAAGTCCCCCATTTTTCCGACAATTCAAAACTAAACAAATTACGCACTTCTTTTTAATTTAAATTCGATAGGTGAACAATCAGCTAAACTTGAATGGGGATGATGATTGTTGTAATCATCCATCCAGTCTTGGGCGATGGTTCTTGCCTGTTCAATATTTTCAAACCAATAAGCATCTAGCACATCTTCTCTAAATGTTTTATTGAATCGTTCACAAAATCCGTTCTGCATGGGTTTTCCTTTCTGGATTCGGATATGCCGGATCGAGGAGTTGGAGCAAAAGCCCTCAAAAGCTTTTGCGA
>JAEZDQ010000134.1 GCA_023433225.1 Bacteroidota bacterium
TTCTGGTAGTTCATATAGAATTTCATTTAAACTCCCATCTGTATTAATTTTTTTTATTTTATCATAATCAGAAATCAGATAAATCAATTGGTCAGATGAATTGAATTTTAAATCTCTGACCGCTATATTGTTTTCATTTGAATACAGAAAACTTTCGTCCAGTGATCCATCTGGGTTTAAAAGAATCAAAACATTACTGTTTTGCTGTGAATCAATCAAATTATATCCTCCTACCAAAATTTTCCCGTTGGGAAGTATTTCTGTAACATAAATAACGGAATTAGGTAAAAAACTTGAAGCATTTGCAGTGAAAGAATTATCAAGACTTCCATTTTGGTTTAATCTTATGATACATTTACTCTCTTGATCATTAAATAAATCAAAACCACCAGCAAGAATTATTTTCTGATCCGATTGCAAATTAACATTATAAACTTGATTTGCCCCACTACCGATTTCATCCATAAATGCTTCATCATAATTCCCATTTGGTAATAATCTTGTTACTTGATTTTCACTACTTGAATAGGTCAAATTTCCGCCAATGATTATTTTTCCGTCTTCCTGCTCTTTTAGATACGTTACACCTTTTTCAGGATTTACAGGATCAGTATAATTAAAAAAGGATGGAGCAAGGAACGTGTCATCTATAACGCCATTTTCATCTATCTTGATTATATGTGGAACATCATCCTCAAAGTAAGTATTAAATGTTCCATAAATCAAAACACTATTATCATTCAATTTCAAAATGTCAATTATATCCCCATTACTTGCAATACCATTATTGTCATAGAAATCATAATTAAAATGTACAGGAGCATTAAAAGATAAATCTAAAGTACCATCTTGTTGGCAATAAAGAATGTTGGTAGATGATAAAATTCCGACAATAATTAAAAAAAGATTGACGATTTTAAATTGAAATTTATTTTTACTTTTATAGCTTGACTCAAGTAGATTCTGGTATTTGGCATTTGAACTCATCGGGAAATTGTTTCGCACAAAATTAAGCTTTCGAAAATTAGTGGAAAAGAATTTCAGTATGATTTGGCATCAATTATGATATTAAGAAACCTGAACAAATTAAAAACTAAAGTCATGGAAGAAAGAAAACAATACCGCTACGCGACAACCGAGAGAGCATTGGAAGAGCTGAAGCAAAAAGGATTTCATAAAGATTACAACGCTGATTCAGAATTGCTTATCATGGATCCGACCGGATTCAGCATCGTTTATATTTACCGTTATGAAGGCATGAGCAATCCCGATGACGAATCTACCGTTTACGGAATCCAACATACCAACGGAGAGAAAGGCGTGTTCGTTGCGGGGAACCTGAGGTTCAATGAAGACGATGCCGCAAAGGTTTTGCTCCAACTCGAAATCGAGGGCAGAAAACAAGAGTTGGGAAATTAAAATAATTCTTTTCGAATGATATTCTGCGACCGATCAGGCCCAACGGAAACCAAGTAAATTTCTATACCCAGATATTTCTCAATAAAGTGAATGTATTCCTGCGCATTCTCAGGTAATTCGCTGAATGAATTGATGTTGCAAATGTCTTCTTCCCAACCGTCTAACTCTTTGTAAACCGGCGTATATTTATCGAGTTTTGTAGTGGAAGCGGTGAAATTATGTTTGATTTCACCGTCTTCGGTCTGATAATCCGTACAAACTTTAATTTTATCAAATCCGCTTAAAACATCCAGTTTTGTAATGACCAAATGGGTGATGCCGTTGATTCTACAAGCATGTTTCAAAGCAACCAAATCCAACCAGCCGGTTCTGCGAGGACGGCCGGTAGAAGCACCGAATTCATGACCGACTTTTCGGATATGTTCCCCGATTTCATCATCGAGTTCGGTTGGGAAAGGTCCGTTTCCGACACGGGTACAATAGGCTTTGGACACCCCGATCAGGTTTTTCAGTTTGGTCGGCGGAACACCTGCTCCCACACAAACGCCTCCGGTAGAAGGCGATGAAGAAGTTACGTAAGGATAAGTTCCATAGTCGATGTCGAGCATCAAAGCCTGAGCACCCTCAAACAAAACGGTTTTATTCTGGTCAATGGCATCATTTACTTCTACGACGGCATCAATGATGCGGTGTTTAATTTTTTCGCCATATTCCAAATAATTCGTATAAATCTCATCAAAATCCAACGCCGGTTTGTCAAATAATTTTTCAAACAAAGCATTTTTGATTTTCAGATTGATTTCCAGTTTTTCTTTTAAAACTTCAGGATTCAATAAATCAATCGCTCTGATTCCAACCCGCGCCACTTTGTCTTCATAACAAGGCCCGATTCCTCTTTTGGTCGTGCCGATTGAATCTTTTCCGGCAGCTTCTTCCCGGTATCCGTCCAACAAAACATGGTAAGGCATGATGATGTGCGCCCGCCGGTCAATGAAAATATGGCCGCTCGAAATCCCTCTGCTTTCCAAAGTAGCGACTTCATCCAAGAAACTTTGTGGATTGACCACCACACCGCTTCCGATGATGCACTTTCCCTGAGATTGTAAAACCCCGGAAGGAAGTAAATGCAAAACGAATTTATCTTCGCCGACATAAACCGTATGTCCGGCATTGTTTCCGCCCTGGTAACGGACTACATAATCTGATTTGGCTGAAAGTACATCGGTGATTTTTCCTTTTCCTTCGTCTCCGAACTGGAGGCCTACTACAACGTAAGTGGACATTTTCTGTTTGAGATTTAATGGCAAATTTAGGCGAATCAACCCGGAGCGGCAAATAAATCAATCAACAAATCAGAAGACTTGTCAAGAATATATTTTGGAAAGGACGAGTTACCGTTTGATTATTTTTTCTGCCTTTATGTTTTTTCCATTTGTAATAAGAAAATAAACGCCTTTTGGAAAATCCCTCATATCAATCTCTGTTTTGCCTGAATTGATTTCCTGAGCGAAAACAATTTCTCCAAGAGCATTTACGAGGGTGACCTTTGTGAATTTCATATCTGACATTTCAATGACCAGTTTTTCCGTGACAGGATTTGGGTAAATCCTTATTTCCTTATCACTGACCTCATCTGTGTTCAATGCTTCACATTCCTGCTCATTATGGACAAACTGGGCTCCGGGGTCTATGGTCCATTCATCCAGATAGGGCGCTGAAGTATCATCTACATAGACACATTTGAGATTGCCATTTAAATTCAAATAAAATTCCTCAAAATTCTCGTTGTTTTGGTTTCGGACATCGACATAGATTAAGTCATTGTTATACATTTCAGTGAATAGGTGTAAATTTGGATTTTGGGAAAAATCATAGTTTGCAATCTCCGTATAACCACCAAAAAGTACAGCCAATTCCGGATTGTTAGAGGTATTTAGTTCTTGTAAAGGATTTATTCCATACCATAAATAATACAAATTCGGGTTATGGGAAATATCCAAATTGGTTAAATTATTATTATCGACTTTCAATGTAACCAACGCCGGGCAGAGAGACAAATCCACCGCTGTCAGCGCGTTTTCAAAAATTTCCATAGTGGTTAGATACGGTTTATTTCCGATGGTTAAAGTGGTCAGTTTCAGATTAAGCGTAAGGTAAAGGTCAGTCAGGTTTTCCAATTGGGTCAAATCTAGGT
>JAEZDQ010000141.1 GCA_023433225.1 Bacteroidota bacterium
CTATAAAATTGTAAAAGGCGAAAACGACACCCCACGCGTTGAAATCGACGGTCGCCAGTATACCCCACAGGAAATTTCCGCAATGGTTTTGCAGAAAATGAAAAAAACGGCCGAAGATTATTTGGGCCATGAAGTACCCCAAGCGGTTATCACCGTTCCAGCATATTTCAATGACGCGCAGCGTCAAGCCACCAAAGAAGCTGGGGAAATCGCCGGTTTGAAAGTGGAAAGAATCATCAACGAACCCACCGCCGCAGCTTTGGCCTATGGTTTGGACAAAGCCAATACCGACAAGAAAATTGCGGTGTACGACTTAGGTGGCGGAACATTCGATATTTCTATCTTGGAATTGGGTGACGGCGTATTCGAAGTTTTATCTACCAGTGGAGATACCCATTTAGGAGGCGATGATTTCGACAATGCAGTTATCAAATGGTTGGCCGACGAATTCCAAACGGAAGAAAGCGTGGACTTGCGAAAAGATGCCATGGCACTCCAACGTTTGAGGGAAGCCGCCGAAAAAGCCAAAATCGAATTGTCCTCTTCTTCACAGACAGAAATCAATTTGCCTTATATCACCGCAAATGAAACCGGCCCCAAACACTTGGTGAAAACATTGACGCGTGCAAAATTTGAACAATTGACCGATAATTTGGTTCGACGATCCATGGAACCTTGTAAAAAAGCTTTGAACGATGCAGGGCTGAAACCTTCCGATATCGATGAAGTGATTTTGGTTGGTGGTTCGACAAGAATCCCTAAAATTCAGGAAGAAGTAGAAAAATTCTTTGGTAAAGTTCCTTCCAAAGGGGTAAATCCCGACGAAGTGGTAGCCATCGGTGCAGCCATCCAAGGCGGTGTATTGACCGGTGACGTGAAGGATGTTTTACTCTTAGACGTAACCCCGCTTTCGTTGGGAATCGAAACTTTAGGAGGCGTGTTCACAAAATTAATCGAAGCCAATACGACCATTCCGACAAAGAAATCAGAAACCTTTTCAACCGCAGCCGACAACCAACCGGCAGTGACCTTGCGAATCGGACAAGGTGAACGTTCCATGTTCAACGACAACAAAGAAATCGGTAGATTTGATTTGATAGACATTCCACCGGCACCGCGTGGTGTTCCCCAAATCGAAGTAACTTTTGACATTGATGCGAATGGAATTCTCCATGTTTCCGCGAAGGACAAAGGAACCGGAAAAGAACAGTCCATCAAAATCGAAGCTTCTTCTGGTTTGAGCGAAGAAGACATCCAACGAATGAAACGCGAAGCGGAAGAAAATGCGGCCCAAGATGCGGAAGCAAAAGAAAAAATCGAAAAGATAAATGCGGCGGATGCTTTGATTTTCCAAACAGAAAAACAACTGAAAGAATTCGGTGAAAAAATTCCGGCCGACAAAAAAGAACCGATTGAATCTGCTTTGGCCGAATTGAAAACAGCCCATGCCACACAGGAAATCGCACAGATTGACCCGGCCGTAGAAAAGCTGAATGAAGTTTGGGCAGCAGCTTCTCAAGAATTGTATGCAGCTATGAATGAGCAGCAATCAGGCGCAAATCCTGCGGACGCTCCATCGGATTCCAACCCAACGGACGGTGAAGTAGAAGATGTGGATTTCGAAGAAGTAAAGTAAAATTGAAATTTGAATACCATCAAAAACCCCGATAGAAATACCGGGGTTTTTTATATAAAATACACGATGGAAAACCTGAACCAAATTACAGAATTTCAGTCTTCACCCGAATTGATTGAAAAACTTTACCAACACAGTATCAGAAAGAATTTCGATGCGGGAAGCTTGATTCTTAACGAAAACGCGCACATCCGTTCCATACCTATTGTGATTCGAGGAAGCCTTAAGGTTATCCGAACCGAAGAAGACGGAAGGGAAATCCTCTTATATTACATCACAGCAGGTGAAAGCTGTGTCATGTCTTTTCTGGGCGGTTTGCACAACGAAACCAGCAAGGTTAAAGCCGAAGTAGAAGAAGACGCGGAAATTCTGTTTCTTCCCGTTGACAAAGTTTCTTTATTCATCAAAGAACATCCCGAATGGTTGGATTATATTTTCCGTCTGTACCACAAAAGATTTGAAGAATTGTTGGAAATGGTCAATGCGATTACTTTCAAAAAAGTGGATGAGCGCTTGTTGAATTTACTCAAAAAGAAGTCAGAACTCACGGCATCAATGACCATCCAGATTACCCACGAACAGTTGGCAAACGAACTCGGCACGGCGCGCGTGGTTGTTTCGAGATTACTCAAGCAATTGGAAGACATGGGCAGGGTTCAACTCGGCAGAAACAAAATCATTCTTTCGGACAAATAGCATTTTATGCTTAATTTTTGGAATTGGGGTTTATATCATATTAAATGAAAATATTTTGAATTAAATTTAACCATTGTAACCAAAGTAACGGTACGGATGGTCCTTTTTTAAGAACTTTGTTCAATTATCTTTAATATAAATAAAATAGTATATGTTTTTTCAACACGTTTTTGACAAAAGTTTAGCGCAAGGAAGCTATGTTGTCGGTTGTCAGGCCACAGGGGAAGCCATTGTAATTGATGCCCAAAGAGACATTGATGTATATTTGGAAATAGCCAAACAAAATAACCTTCGCATCACCCACATTGCGGAAACACATATCCACGCCGATTTTCTGTGTGGTTCCAGGGAACTTGCGGCCGTAACCGGAGCCAAAATGTACCTATCAGATGAAGGCGGGGAAGACTGGCAATACCAATTTCCGCATGTCGGCGTTAAAGACGGAACCGTGATTAAAGTCGGGAAACTGACTTTGGAAGTAATGCACACACCCGGTCATACGCCGGAGAGTATCAGCTTTTTACTCACCGACCATCCGGCAACGGACAAGCCCATAATGGTTTTCACCGGTGATTTCGTATTCGTGGGAGACATCGGCCGTCCCGATTTATTGGAAAAAGCAGCCGGAATAGTCGGTACCAAGGAAGCGGGAGCCAAACAAATGTTTCAATCCCTGAAAAAGTTTGCCGCCTTGCCGGATTATGTCCAGGTTTGGTCTGCGCACGGAGCAGGTTCCGCTTGCGGTAAGGCTTTGGGTGCGGTTCACAGCAGTACGGTTGGGTATGAAAAAATCCGTAATTGGGCGTTCCAGTACGGAGAAAATGAAAATGGATTCATTGATTTTCTTTTGGCAGACCAACCTGAACCGCCTAAATATTTCGCCATGATGAAATATTTAAACAAAGTAAACAGGCCATTGTTAATCGAAGTACCCAAACACCCTAAATTAACCCGGGAACAGTTTTTATCGGCTTACAAAAAAGGAATAAAGGTCATTGATACACGCAACAAAGTGGATTTTGCTGAAGGATTTATTCCAGGCAGTTTGAACATTCAGAACAAAAATTCCTTGTCCACTTGGGCCGGATGGTTGCTGAATTACCAGGAACAATTTATGCTGGTTGCCGAGGAAAACCAAATGGAAGCCATTACCCGCAAACTGATGCGCATTGGTTTGGATAATATTTACGGATTTATTTCCGATGTGGACGGTTTAGGAATTGAACTTCAAAAAGCAGATGTAATCGGTATGGACGAATTCAAAACATACATTGGAAAACCTAATGTCCAGATCGTTGACGTAAGAGGTGCCACCGAATTTGATGCTGGCCATGTGGAAGGTGCAGATCATGTTTTTGTGGGAACGCTTGCGGATCAACTCGATAAAATCAACAAAGACAAAGAAGTGGTGATTCATTGCCAGGCTGGTGACCGCTCTTCTACCGCTTATTCGATTTTGGCAGCAAATGGTTTCCAAAATGTGAAAAATTATGCGGGAGGCATGAAGGAATGGAAATCCGGCGGAGGAAAAACCCTTTCCTGTAATGACACCTCTTGTGCCATCGCTTAAAATGTAATTTCTTTAAAATGAAATCCTTTCTAATCCGGCATAAGCTTACCCTCCTTGGTATTTTAGCGGGAGCCGTCGTCGGCTATTTTTATTGGAAATGGATTGGTTGTCATTCAGGCAGTTGTGCCATCACTTCCAATCCGATGAACAGCACAATTTATGGTTCAGTCATGGGCGGTTTGTTGTTTTCTATGTTTCAGAAAAGAAAAATCGAAAAAGAGTGAAGTTTCTTGAATGATTTCCGGAACAAACCTGATTATTGAGCTTTTCGCCAAATGGGGTTCTTTATAGTCCAAATAAGTTCTGATACAGTAACAAAAGTAACTTTTGAAGCGAATGAATGCACGCAACTTTACACCTCATAAAACGATGAATTTTGGAAATACTTAAGCAACCTTGGCCATGGTATATTGCGGGTCCATTAATCGGATTAACGGTTCCCGTACTTTTAATTTTGGGCAATAAATCATTCGGCATCAGCTCTTCGTTGCGTCATCTATGCGCTTCTTGTATCCCTGCGAACATTCCGTTTTTCAAATACGATTGGAAAAAAGAGATGTGGAACTTGTTATTTGTTTTGGGGATTTTTCTGGGAGGAATCCTAACGGCTGCTTTCCTGTCCAATCCCCATCCGGTTGAAATACACCCCAAATTAGCAGCCGATTTAACGGTTTACGGCATCCGTGATTACAGTAATTTGGTTCCCGCAGACCTGTTCAACTGGGAATCGTTATTTACCCTGAGAGGATTTTTATTAATGGTTGTCGGCGGCTTTTTAGTCGGGTTTGGTACGCGTTACGCAGGTGGTTGCACCAGCGGCCATGCGATTATGGGCTTGTCCAATCTCCAATTGCCTTCCTTGATTTCCACGATTAGTTTTATGGTAGGTGGTTTCATTATGGCAAATTTTATTTTACCCATTATTCTTTCAATTTAAAATTATCCAATGCAATCAAATGAAGATTTTAAACTTCGTTCACAGGATGCCGTCTGTATAAATGAAAGTCGGTTGGCGCACAACTGGTACCATCATTTAAAATATTTAATCGTGGGTATTTTATTTGGAATTGTTTTTATAAAGGCCGAAGTGATCAGTTGGTTCCGCATCCAAGAAATGTTTCGATTGGAATCGTTTCATATGTATGGTGTCATCGGTAGCGCGGTTTTGGTTGGAATGGTCTCCATTTTTCTGATTAAAAAATTCAATATCAAAACCATTTATGGCGAACCGATAAGGATTTCACCTAAATCTTTCAACAAAGGCCAAATTTACGGCGGATTGTTGTTTGGGTTTGGTTGGGCGATGACAGGTGCTTGTCCGGGACCGCTTTTTGCACAAATCGGAACAGGAGCAACGGTGATTATTATCACGCTTTTGAGTGCTGTTTCTGGAACTTGGGTCTATGGATTTTTCAGGGAAAAATTGCCCCATTGATTCATAAAAGAAAAAACCTCCCGAAATCAGGAGGTTTTTTAGTTTCAATTAAAAAGTTAAGCGTTGTAAGGCCGAGGTGCCCAACGATTATAGGGTGTCATGTCGAAGTTGTTTACTTCATCCATCGTCAGTCCGAGTGCTTTTGCCACACCTTCCCCGTATTCAGGGTCGGCTTTGAAACAATGTCGGATATGTCTGATTTGTATGAACTTTTCGGCTCCGCCGATTTGATTTGCCGTGTTTTGAAACAAAGCCTCCGCTTTACCATCGGCTTTGATGATTCGGAATAAATCACCGGGCTGTGTAAAATAATCCTCGTCATCATCCCGGAAATTATGTGCATAAGCGTTTCCTTCCAATTCCAAAGGCGGTTCTTTTACATGAGGTTGTTCCTGCCATTCACCATAACTATTGGGTTCATAATGGAGGGTATCGCCGTAATTTCCGTCCACGCGCATGGCACCGTCACGGTGGAATGCATGGTAAGGGCATCGGGGCTTGTTCACCGGAATCTGGAAATGATTCACCCCTAAACGGTAACGCTGGGCGTCCCCATAAGAAAACAACCTTCCTTGTAACATTTTATCGGGTGAAAAGCCGATTCCCGGAACGATATTAGTTGGGTTAAAAGCTGCTTGTTCTACATCTTGGAAATAATTGTCCGGATTTTTGTTCAATTCGAATTCTCCAACGGGAATGAGCGGAAAATCTTTTTTAGACCAAACTTTGGTCAAATCAAACGGATGGAAACGATAGGTTTTTGCTTGCTCTTCGGTCATTACTTGGATGAACATTTTCCATTTCGGGAAATCGCCTTTTTCGATGGCGTCAAATAAATCCCTTTGGGAAGATTCCCTGTCCACACCGACTACACGGGCGGCTTCTTCGTCCGAAAGATTTTCGATTCCTTGTTGGGTCCGGAAATGAAATTTAACCCAACGCCTGACGTTCTCATGGTTGATAAAACTATACGTATGGCTTCCGAAACCGTGCATGTGGCGGTAACCTTTCGGGATTCCGCGGTCGCTCATTACAATGGTCACTTGGTGCAAGGATTCCGGGAGCAATGTCCAGAAATCCCAGTTATTCTTGGCACTCCTCAGATTGGTTTTCGGGTCGCGTTTGACGGCATGGTTCAAGTCCGGGAATTTCATAGGGTCACGGAAGAAAAACACAGGCGTATTGTTCCCAACCAAATCCCAGATTCCTTCTTCGGTATAAAATTTCAGGGCAAAACCGCGGATATCCCGTTCCGCATCGGCAGCTCCCCTTTCACCCGCAACGGTCGAAAACCGGGCGAATAATTCCGTTTTTTTACCTAATTCACTGAAAATATGTGCTTTTGTGTATTGGGAAATATCATGGGTGACGGTAAAAGTCCCGAAAGCCCCCGAACCTTTTGCGTGCATCCTTCTTTCCGGAATTACTTCTCTGTCGAAGTTGGCCATTTTTTCTAAGAACCAGAAATCCTGCATCAACATCGGGCCTCTCGGGCCGGCGGTTTGCACATTCTGATTGTCAGGAACCGGTGCTCCTGTTTGTCTGGTGAGATTTGGTTTTTTTTCTTCCATGATTATGAGTTTAAAATTATACCGAAGTTATTTGAATAAAAATTAGGACTATGAAAGGTTTCATAGAATAAATTGATAATTCTATAAACAATGGAGTTAAACCAAATGTAAATATTATTTTGATAGGTCTCCCAAATTTCGGAAAAAATTGAAATGGAAAACCCTGATAATGCCGGAATTTCAATAAAAAAGCGGTTATTCTACCTTCATGTTTTGTTTGAGGTAATAAGCTTCGATGATTTCGGACATCGGGTAATCAAACCAATCGGTTTGTTTTTTTATTTTTAAATCTTGGTCGAGTTCGAGCAAAATCACGAAACGCATTTCCTCTACCGCACGGCTCCGGTAACTGTGTGCCATGAATTTGCCTTTGGCAACGATGGTTGAATCATTGCTGATGATTTCATCGACTTGGACGGTTTCCGGATTGTTGAACCTGAAGTTGGGGTCGGACCAACCGTAAAAACTTTCATATAAAAACCGCGGATCGTCCGCTTCGGATTCGAAACCAATGTTTTCATAGTGGAAATCTTCGGCATAAAAGGAAACCATTTTGTCGATTTCTTTTCGTTTGGAATAAGTTTCAAAAAACCGTTCGCCTATTTCCTTTGTTTTATTTTCGCCGCCGCAGGAAATGAAGCACCATGCCAGGCAGAGTAGAATCAGTTTTTTCATCAGTCGGGGATTCTTTTTAAATATTCTTCATTTTGCGGATAAGTCGCGCTGTCGGTCAGTGCGACCCAAGTGTCGTTGTCCGAATAACCGTAAAACCTCACCGAAACTTTTCCGTTATCGGGTTCCAGTTCAATGCTCGTTCCGTCGTTTAAGCGGGACCAACTTCCATGGATTCTTTTTCCGTTTTCTATGATTTCAAATGTGTCGCCGTCCAGTTTGAGTTCGATTTCATTGCCTTTTATTTTGCCTTTGAAGGTACCTTCGTATTCGATGGCGTCGGAATTCATCTGTGAGGTTTCTTCCATCCTTTCAATATCTGTCTCTGAAAGTTCACCTTCTATGGTTGTTTGTTTTTCGCCGCAGGACCATAAAATAATTCCTGAGCCTAAAAGCATGAGTATTTTTTTCATAATCTAAATGGGTTTACACGAATTTTAACGGATGGATTTGGTATTTTAGTATGGATTTTATTTATTTCTTGACAAACATTTCTACATCTTCTTTGGAAACGGGGTTGCCGCCTAAAATGATAAGGCGTTCCACTACATTTCTCAATTCCCGGATATTGCCCGTCCAGTCCAGTTTTTCTAATTCCGAAATGGCTTCCGCCGTAAAATCTTTGGGTGCCATACCCGATGACTCTACAATCTGGACGGTAAAATGATTAACCAAATCGCCGATGTCTCCCCGGCGGTCATTCAAAGAAGGAACCTCGATGACAATCACTGCCAAACGGTGGTACAAATCTTCCCGGAATTTCCCGTCTTCGATTTCCTTGCGCAAGTCTTTGTTGGTAGCTGCCAAGACACGTACATCGACTTTGATTTCCTTGTCGCCACCGACGCGCGTAATTTTTCCCTCCTGCAATGCGCGCAGGACTTTTGCTTGCGCTGAAAGGCTCATATCTCCGATTTCGTCCAGAAAAATCGTTCCGCCGTGCGCCAGTTCAAATTTGCCTTCTTTGTCTTTGTGTGCCCCCGTGAAAGAGCCTTTAACATGGCCGAATAATTCGCTTTCAATCAATTCAGACGGAATTGCCGCGCAATTCACTTCTATCAATTGTTTGCGGTTACGCGAACTTTTTTCGTGGATATGGTGGGCAACCAGTTCTTTTCCGGTTCCGTTCGGGCCGGTAATCAAAACCCGTGCGTCGGTGTCGGCAACTTTGTCGATCATGTCTTGGATTTTCGCAAGGGCAGGAGAAGTTCCGACCATTTGGTATTGTTTGCCAACCTTTCTTTTAAGGGCTTTATTTTCGGTGGTAAGTTCTTTGTTTTTAGTGATTAAAACTTTTTTGTCCAAAGCGTTTCGCACTGTACTCAAGAAACGGTTCAAATCGGGCGGTTTGGAAATGTAATCATAAGCGCCTTTTTTAATGCAGTCCACCGCGGTTTCAATATCGCCGTGACCCGAAATCATCAGGAATGACAAATCGGGGTTGGCTTCCAAAGATTCAGCCAACACTTGGATACCGTCCTTTTTGGGCATTTTGATGTCGCAGATGATCAGGTCATAATCATTTTCGGCAATCAGTTGGATGCCTGTTTCGCCGTCTTCGGCCAAGTCCACCTCATAGGATTTGTCTTCGTCCAGTAATATATTCTTGATTACATTGCGGATAGCGGCTTCGTCTTCTATGATGAGTATTTTTGACATTTGAATTTATTTAATTAAGGGTTTCAAATATAAGTTCAAATTGTGGGATAGGGAAATCAAAGGCCTCATTCTTTTTCAAGTAATTTGATTGGCATTAAACTTCCAAATTCCTCTAATATTAAATTAGAGAGGATGTTGAATGGAATAAAATCGCTTTTCCAACTTATAGGAATCAAGTTAAAATTATTTCATCGGGCATTTCTCGCGGATTAAAAATTCCTGATTTTAGGTCTTGCTTGCTTAATCTGGTATTTTAATAAGGAAATATTCTACAAGGAAATGATGGGTATATTTGTGCTTTTAAATGGGAATAAAACCTTAGACTTAAATTATTTTAGAAAGAATTGTACTTTTTTTGCCAAATCAAAAAAACTTCCTACATTTGCACGCCTAAATGTATACCAAGCCATTGGTTCATTTGGAAAGTTTAAGTTTAAAAGTAGGATTACATCCTATACTGTAAAATAAACAAATTTATGTACACAGACCCAATTTCAGATTATCTGACCCGTGTCAGAAATGCGATGCAGGCTGGCCACAAAGTAGTGGAAATCCCTGCATCCAACCTTAAAAAGGAAATCACCAAAATTCTTTTTGAACAAGGTTACATCCTGAACTACAAGTTCGAGGAAACGGCCAACCACCAAGGTTCCATCAAAATCGCTTTGAAATATGACAAGGCGACCAAAGAACCGGTTATTAAAAAACTGAAAAGGTATTCCCGTCCGGGTTTACGTCAGTACAAAGGCTCCAAAGAGCTTCCCAGAGTATTAAACGGTTTAGGAGTAGCGATTGTTTCTACTTCCAAAGGCGTGATGACCGACAAACAAGCCCGTCAGGAAAATGTGGGCGGTGAAGTTTTGTGTTTAGTTTATTAATCCTCAAAAGCAAGAGAAAATGTCAAGAATAGGAAACGCAATCATCAACATGCCCGCCGATACTTCAATCGAATTGAAAGACGGAATCGTAACCGTAAAAGGGAAAAATGCCGAAATGACTCAACCGGTCAAAAAAGGGTTCGAACTCAAAATCGAAGACAACCAACTGACCGTAGTACGTCCTTCGGAATCAAAAGAAGACAAAGCTTTGCACGGATTGTATCGCTCGTTGATCAACAATATGTTGGTAGGTGTGACAACCGGTTTCACCAAACAATTGGAACTCGTAGGTGTTGGTTACAGGGCTTCTAACCAAGGACAGCGATTGGACCTTTCACTGGGTTTTTCACATAATATCATTATGGAATTGCCTGCTGAAGTAAAAGTGGAAACCACCGCTGAAAAAGGTAAAAATCCGGTTATAACTTTAACCTCGCATGACAACCAGTTATTGGGAATGGTAGCGGCCAAAATCCGCTCATTCCGCAAACCGGAACCATACAAAGGAAAAGGAATTAAATTCGTAGGAGAAATATTGAGAAGAAAAGCAGGTAAATCTGCATAACATATAGAATCGAACAATGGCACTATCAAAAACAGAAAAAAGACAAAAGATAAAAAGACGTGTTCGTCGTAATATCTTTGGAACCGCAGAAAGACCTCGTTTGTCAGTTTACCGTTCCAACAAAGAAATTTACGCTCAATTGGTTGACGATAATTCAGGGGTTACGTTGGCTTCTGCTTCTTCCAGAGAAGCCAAAGCAAGCGGAACAAAAACGGAACAGTCAGCTGCAGTAGGAAAATTAATTGCTGAAAAAGCAAAATCAAAAGGAGTAGAAACAGTTGTATTTGACCGAAACGGTTTCATTTACCATGGCAGAATCAAAGCTTTGGCAGACGGGGCAAGAGAAGGAGGTTTAAAATTCTAAGAAAAGAAAATCATGTTAGGATATAAAAATATAGAAAAAGTAAAACCGGCCGGAATCGAATTGACAGACCGTTTGGTAGGCGTACAACGTGTAACCAAAGTAACCAAAGGTGGACGTGCTTTCGGATTTTCTGCCATCGTAGTGGTGGGTGACGGAAAAGGCGTGGTAGGTTACGGATTGGGTAAATCAAAAGAAGTTGCTTCCGCGATTGCCAAGGCCGTAGAAGACGCAAAGAAAAATTTGGTAAGAATCCCGTTGGACGGGCATACCATCCCACATGAAATCGAAGCCCGTTACGGTGGAGGCCATGTGTTCTTGAGGCCCGCTTCACACGGTACCGGATTGATTGCCGGAGGTGCGGTTCGTGCGGTTCTTGAATCAGTGGGTATCCATGATGTATTGTCAAAGTCAAAAGGTTCTTCGAACCCACACAACGTGGTCAAAGCGACTTTCAAAGCTTTGTTGGATTTGAGAAGCGCGAATGTAGTTGCGCGTCAACGAGGAATTTCGGTAGGTAAAGTGTTCAACGGTAAATAAACGGAAAGATGAGTAAAGTAAAAGTAAAACAAGTACGTAGCGCAATCAACCGTGAAAAATCCCAAAAAGCGACTTTGGTAGCATTGGGTTTAAGAAAGTTGAACCAAGTCGTAGAACACGATTCTACACCGGCTATCGAAGGAATGATTAGAAAAGTACAACATTTAATTGAAGTTGAAAGGTAATTTTTCTTAGGAGAAGTTTCATTCAAATCAATCATTAAAATTCAAAATTTCGAAGATGAAATTAAATAATTTAAAACCTGCTGCAGGTTCAGTTAAAAATAAATTCCGAAAGGGTAGAGGAGAAGGTAGTGGCAACGCCGGGACTTCCGGCCGAGGCCACAAAGGCCAGAAATCCCGTTCCGGAAACTCCAAGAAAATCGGTTTTGAAGGAGGTCAGATGCCTTTGCAGCGACGTGTACCGAAATTCGGTTTCAAAAACATCAACCGCGTGGAATACAACGGAATCAATCTGGATGTGATCCAACAATTGGTAGATGACAAAAAGATTACCGATACGCTTTCCAAAGAGATTTTGGTTCAACACGGTTTGGCACACAAAAACGATTTGATTAAAATCTTGGGCCGAGGCGAATTGAAGGCAGGTGTCAACATCACCGCCGACAAATACACCAAAACCGCACAAGAGGCCATCGAAAAAGCCGGCGGAAAAGCAGAATTGGTAAACGCAAAGTAATTGAGTAATTAACACTGAGAGAATAAACACATGAAAGGGTTTATACAAACGATAAAAAATATCTGGAACATAAAGGAACTGCGGGAAAAGCTGATCATCACTTTTACATTTTTGATCATCTACCGTTTTGGTTCTTATATTCCCCTTCCGGGTATTGATGTAAACGAAGTAACCAGATTGCTGGACGCGCAAGCGGATTCACAACAAGGGCTTTTAGGATTGTTAAACTCTTTTACGGGAGGTTCGTTTAACCGGGCTTCTATTTTGGCTTTGGGAATCATGCCTTATATCTCTGCATCCATTGTGGTTCAGTTGATGGGGCTCGCGGTTCCTTATTTGCAAAAATTACAAAAAGACGGAGACAGCGGCCGCAAGAAAATCACCCAAATAACCCGTTGGCTGACCATCGCGATTTGTTTGGTTCAAGCGCCGGCTTATTTGACATTGTTACAAACCCAATTATTGACTTACAGCGGTGGGTTCCACTCTGCCTATCTTTTGGATCCCGGATCATTCTGGTTCATGGTTCCGGCCGTAATCATTTTGGTTACCGGAACAGTATTTACCATGTGGATGGGAGAAAAAATCACCGATCGCGGAATCGGAAACGGTATTTCCATTTTGATCATGGTAGGTATTTTAGCCGATTTCCCGAGAGCCTTGCTCAACGCATTCGAATTGGATTCAACGGGCGGAATTTTCTTCTTGTTAGAAATCATCGGATTGCTGGTTGTCATCATGCTTTGTGTATTGCTGGTACAGGCAGTGAGGAAGATTCCGGTGCAATATGTAAGAAGGGCGCAGGCCGGAAGCAGCAGTTACATGCGTTCCGTGACCGACTCGGTTCGTTCCTACATTCCTTTGAAAGTAAACGCTTCCGGGGTGATGCCGATTATCTTTGCCCAGGCAATCATGTTTTTACCCGCGACATTGGTCGGATTGGTAGCGGACGAGAGTTCCACTTGGATGGCTTTCTTCCAGAAAGTAGCCGATCCATTCTCATGGCAGCACAGCGTCATTTTCGCCGTATTGATCATCGTCTTCACTTTCTTCTATACCGCGATTACCATTCCCGTAAACCAGATGGCGGATGACCTGAAAAGAAACGGAGGGATCATTCCGGGAATCAAACCGGGGAAAGACACGGCAGATTATCTGGATGATATTTTGTCCAAAATCACATTCCCGGGTTCATTGTTCTTGGTATTCATTGCCGTCATGCCGGCCATCGTAAACGTTTTGGGCGTAGACCAAAGCCTCGCAATGTTCTACGGAGGAACCTCTTTGCTGATTATGGTAGCGGTGATTTTAGATACGGTACAACAAATCAATACGTATTTATTGAACCATCATTATGATGGTTTGATGTCAACAGGTAGAACCAAAAATGTAGCTTAAAAAATAAATGGCAAAACAAAAACATATAGAGCAAGACGGAACCATTATCGAAGCATTGTCAAACGCAATGTTCCGGGTGGAATTAGAGAACGGTCACATTGTAACTTCTCACATTTCCGGTAAAATGAGAATGCACTATATCAAACTATTACCGGGAGACAAGGTAAAACTTGAAATGTCGCCCTATGATTTAACAAAAGGAAGAATTACATACCGATATTAAGAATTAACTCCTCAAGATTTAATTTTTAATTCAAATTTTATAATTAAATACAAACGACTGGAGGCATAAAGCCGGAGCAAATCAAAAAGAGCAAAAATGAAAATTAGAGCATCCATTAAAAAGAGAAGTGCTGACTGCAAGATTGTACGCCGCAAAGGTGTGCTTTTCGTGATTAACAAAAAGAACCCAAAATTTAAACAAAGACAAGGTTAATTATGGCACGTATTTCAGGAGTAGATTTACCAAAAAACAAAAGAGGAGAAATAGGTTTGACCTATATCTACGGAATTGGTAAAAGCACAGCACAAAAGATATTGGCCGAAGCCAATGTTGACAAAGAGAAAAAAGTAAACGAATGGAACGATGATGAAATCAACGCAATCCGTTTGCAAATTACTGAGAATTTCAAAGTGGAAGGAGAACTTCGCTCGGAAGTCCAATTGAACATCAAACGAATGATGGACATCGGATGCCAGCGCGGAATCCGTCACCGTCTTGGATTACCTTTAAGAGGGCAGAGAACCAAAAACAATTCCCGAACAAGAAAGGGTAGAAAGAAAACAGTTGCTAACAAGAAAAAAGCCACTAAATAGTAATTCGTTTCTGGTTTTAAGTTTCAGGTTTCAAATCGCATTCGCATAGAAACAGGAAACATTAAGCCTCAAACCTCAAACAATTTTTGACAATTATGGCAAAGAATCAAAAAACAGCAAAGAAGAGAAAAGTAGTTGTTGAAGCAACCGGACAAGCACACATCCAAGCATCTTTCAACAACGTCATCATCACTTTGACTAATAAAAACGGAGAAGTCATCTCTTGGTCATCAGCCGGGAAAATGGGCTTCAGAGGATCTAAAAAGAATACTCCTTATGCTGCACAAGTTGCCGCACAAGACGCTACTTCACAAGCTTTGGAAGCAGGGTTGAGAAGAGTGAAAGTGTTTGTAAAAGGACCGGGGCAGGGTCGTGAGTCTGCCATACGAACCATTCACAACAATGGAATAGAAGTCAGTGAGATAGTTGATGTTACCCCATTGCCACACAATGGCTGTCGTCCTCCAAAACGCAGAAGAGTGTAATTAAGAGAAAAATGAACAAAGAAAATAGATTAAAGATTCTATGTTCTCTGTTCTATTATCTATATTCTAAATAAAAAACAATGGCAAGATATACAGGACCAAAAACCAAAATCGCAAGAAAATTCGGACAACCCATTTTCGGGGACGATAAAAGTTTCGAGAAGAAAAAATACCCTCCGGGAATGCATGGCCCCAACAAAAGAAGGGGTAAAAAATCCGAATACGCGGTTCAGCTGGAAGAAAAACAAAAAGCCAAATATACCTATGGTATTTTGGAACGACAGTTTGCAAACATGTACCAAAAAGCAAACGCCAAACCCGGAATTACAGGTGAAATCCTTTTACAATTCTGTGAATCCCGTTTAGATAACGTGGTTTACCGTTTGGGAATCTCCCCTTCCAGAAGAGGTGCACGCCAATTGGTGGGACACAAACACATCACCGTAAACGGAGAAGTCGTAAACATCCCTTCCTACCAATTGAAACCCGGTGACGTGGTAGCTGTTCGTGAAAAATCAAAAACACTCAGCGCAATTACCGATTCACTCAAAGCAAATTCCAGCAACTACGATTGGTTGATTTGGAACGACGAGCAAATGTCTGGCACATTCAATTCAGTTCCTGAAAGAATCCAGATCCCGGAAGACATCAAAGAACAATTGATTGTTGAACTATACTCTAAGTAATTTTAAATTAAAAGAGATTTGATATTAAGAGGAGACCAAAAGGTTTCGGTTTAATTAAAACCCTTAAAAAAGATGACCATTTTAAATTTCATAAAACCAGACAAAGTAGTTTTAGTCGAATCAGATCATAACTATGGCCAGTTCGAATTCCGACCGTTAGAACCCGGATACGGACTGACAATAGGAAACGCTTTGCGGAGAGTTTTGCTTTCTTCATTAGAAGGATACGCGATTACCTCCATCAAAATCGAAGGCGTGGACCATGAATTCTCTACCATTTCAGGCGTAGTGGAAGATATGACCGAAATTATTTTGAACCTGAAAAAAGTCCGGTTCAAAAGACAAATTACCGACGCGGATACCGAAACAGTAACCGCTTCCATCTCGGGACAAGAACAATTGACTGCCGGCGATTTAGGAAAATTCATCTCCGGTTTCCAGATTTTAAACCCCGATTTCGTAATTGCCAATATGGATAAAAAAGTGAAATTCGATTTCACTTTCACCATCGATAAAGGCCGAGGGTATGTGCCTGCGGACGACAACAAAAAAGCAAATGCACCCATCGGAACCATCGCCATCGATGCCATTTACACGCCCATCAAAAACGTGAAATACAGCATTGAAAACTACCGTGTTGAACAGAAAACCGACTACGAAAAGTTGATTCTGGAAATCACAACAGACGGCTCCATCGCTCCGCAAGAAGCTTTGACGGAAACAGCGAAAATCCTGATCCACCACTTCATGTTGTTCTCTGACGAAAGAATTACCCTTGAGACAGAAGAAGTAGCATACGGTGAAACTTACGATGAAGAAGCGCTTCATATGCGACAACTCTTGAAAACCAAACTGGTTGACATGGACTTGTCCGTACGTGCACTGAACTGCCTGAAAGCAGCAGAAGTGGAAACCTTGGGAGAATTGGTTTCTTACAACAAATCAGACTTGATGAAATTCCGAAACTTTGGTAAAAATTCACTCACCGATTTGGATGAGTTGGTGGACAACAAAGGATTGAATTTCGGAATGGATATATCAAAATATAAGTTAGACGTAGAATAATTTTTTAGAAAATGAGACACGGTAAAAAAATAAATCACTTAGGAAGAACCGCTTCGCACCGGGCTGCAATGATGTCCAATATGGCTTCCTCTTTGAT
>JAEZDQ010000180.1 GCA_023433225.1 Bacteroidota bacterium
TGGGCGTAGATTGGACCATAGAGCCCAAAATTGCCCGGGATTTAACCCGAAACCAAATCACCTTACAAGGAAACTTCGATCCGGCCAGGCTGCTTTCTCCGCCCGATACCATCCAAAAAATGGTCAAAGAAATGATCGACGGATTCGGCACTACGCGTTACATAGCCAATTTAGGGCACGGTATCTTGCCTAATATCCCGGTAGAAAACGCTCAAGCTTTTGTCGAAGCCGTGGTGAATTATAGGGGAAATAACTCCTAAAAGCTTAACCTATTGAAAGTTATAACATCAAATCTTTTTGAGAAACGCTTAAGATTTTAATCAGCATCCTACCGCCCGGCATTTCCCATTCGACCTCATCGTTTTCGGTAAATCCAATGAGCGCGGTTCCCAAGGGTGCAAAAACTGAAATTTTATGTTGTTTGAGGTTGGAAAATTCCGGCAAGACCAATTGGATTTTCATTTTGTTTTTGGTTTTGACTACTTCGAATTCAACTTCGGAGCCAATCCGAATGGTTTTCGGGCTCAGTTCTTCATTTTGAATGACCACGGCACGGTCTAATTCATCTGAAAGTTGTTGGCCTTCTTTCGGGTTTCTTTTGATTAATTCCCGCAAAGTTTGGTATTCTGACAAGCGTATATTTGGTTTTAAATCCATTTTAATATTTTTAATGTATGTACGAAAAGCCTTCCTTGAAGGCCTGGTTTTTTAAATTTATAAATTGAAACTTCCCCCGAAAGATTTATCGGGAGGATAAACTGATGAATGCCTTATCGTGAGAAATTAAAATAATTTCAGACCGGTTTTTGACAAAAGGAAACTGAAAATTAGAATTATATATATGTAGAAACAAATACATTCGTCAAAGGGTTTTCAGTAAAATTTATTGTTTGATGAGTGTAGCGACTTCCGAAGAACCGTCTCCAAAAGTGACGCGAACCATGTATTTACCTTTTTTGAGGTTGCGAACGTTCAGTTCAATGGTTTTTGTGGAAGATTGGGTGTAAGATTGAGACATGACTTCATTCCCGATGATGCTGAAAATCGAAATGGTTTTTACTTCGAATTCATTTCCTTCAATTAATATATGTACATCGGAAACAGCCGGATTGGGTGAAATCGTAATTGTTTTTTCTTTTACCGAAGTGGACGCAGAAATGCCCGCTTTGTTTTGTGCCTGCACAGTCAAAGCGGAAAAAGTCAAAAACAAAATGAATAGAATTCGTTTCATATCTTAATCTTTACAAAATTAGGATTATTTTCCATAAAAACAATATCTGTACCAAATTAATTTAATACAAAAAAGCCCTGTCAGTGGCAGGGCTTTCTTATGGGGTAGAATTTATCTTATTAAATGCTGTACCGAATAAAGCCTGTCACTTTCAATCCCGGGCTCACGGCGGCGATTACATCTTTTACCGAAGTTTTCCCGTCTTTAATGGAAGCTTGGTGAACCAATGTATTTTCTTTGAAGAATTTTTGCAATTTACCTTGTGCAATATTTTCAATCATATTTTCAGGTTTCCCTTCCTGACGCAATTGGTCTTTTGCGATTTCCAATTCTTGGTCGATAACGTTTTGTGAAACTTGGGATTCGTCCAAGGCTACCGGGTTCATCGCGGCAACTTGCATTGCAATGTCTCTTGCTGCCTCAGCACCGCCTTCTACATTTTCAGAAATTGCAACAACGGCTCCGATTTTGTTACCGGCATGGATGTAAGAATTCACAAGTGCGCCTTCTATGGATTGGAAAGTACCGATTTCGATTTTCTCACCGATTACTCCGGTTTGTTCCGTTAACTTCTCTGCAACCGTGATTCCGTCAAAAGGAGCATTTAGGAATGATTCTTTGTCTGAATAATCGAATGCCATGTCAGCAAATTTCTGAGCCAAAGCGATGAAATCTTCATTTTTGGCAACGAAGTCGGTTTCACAGTTCAAAGAAATAACCACACCTTTGGTGTTATCCGCATTTACTTTCGCAATCACAACGCCTTCGGTGCTTTCTCTGTCAGCTCTGTTTGCAGCTACTTTCTGGCCTTTTTTGCGAAGGATTTCGATGGCTTTATCGAAATCTCCGGCCGCCTCTTCCAAAGCCTTTTTAGAATCCATCATCCCGGCTCCTGTGGCGGTTCTTAATTTACTTACTTCTGCAGCAGTTGCTTTATACATTGTATTGTTTTTTTGAATTAATAATTTGAATCTAAAATAAAAAGTAGTTCTCCCAATCACGAAAGAACTACATTAACTTTTTTCTAAGTGTGATGAAATTTCATCGTGAATTTATTCGGCTTCTTCTGTAGTTGAAGTTTCCTCTACAGTTTCTGCTTTAGGTTCTTCTTTGGCTTTGTCTTTTTCGGCTTTACGGGTTGACAATCCTTCTTTGATTGCGCCGCTAACATGCGTCAAAATAACGTCTATTGATTTGGAAGCATCGTCGTTGGCCGGAATGGCGAAATCAACTTCCCGCGGATCTGTATTGGTGTCGACCATTGCAAAAATCGGAATGCCCAATTTCTGTGCTTCGGCTATTGCGATGTGCTCTCTGACAGTATCTACAATAAATATCGCTGAAGGAATTCTGGTCATATCGGCAATCGAACCTAAGTCACGTTCCAGTTTAGCTCTTTGGCGATCTACTTGTAACCTCTCTTTTTTGGAAAGGGTTTCGAAAGTTCCGTCTTTCTTCATCCGATCGATAGAATTCATTTTCTTAACCGCCTTACGGATTGTCACGAAGTTTGTAAGCATGCCTCCCATCCATCGTTCAGTGATATAAGGCATATTGATGCTTTCCGCATGTTTTGCAACGACTTCTTTCGCTTGTTTTTTGGTGGCTACGAAAAGTATTTTTCGGCCTGAAGCTGCAATTTTACCCAAAGCATTGGATGCTTCTTCTAATTTTACAGCGGTTTTGTGGAGGTCAATGATGTGGATCCCGTTCTTCTCCATAAAGATATAAGGAGCCATATTGGGATTCCACTTTCTTGTCAGGTGCCCGAAGTGGACACCGGCTTCCAACAATTCTTTTACGTTTGCTTTTGCCATTTTCTTGTTTTTTAGTTTACGTTCCGCCTAATTTGCAAGCAATGCCTGAGTGGTTGAAGTAATCGCGCCTCCTGCATTTAGATGCTAAACCAATCGGAAAATGGGTTATAATTTATTTCTATTTCAGGTTTCAAGTTGAAAAATAACTTGAAATGATATCTTAACGTTTAGAGAATTGGAATCTCTTACGTGCTTTTTTCTGACCGTATTTTTTACGTTCCACCATTCTGGGGTCACGCGTCAAAAGTCCTTCGGGTTTCAATTGACCACGGAAGTCGGTATCGATTTCACACAGTGCTCTGGAAATCCCCAAACGGATCGCTTCCGCCTGGCCTGTGATTCCTCCTCCGAACACCTTTACGTCAACATTGTATTTTCCTTTTGTGCCTGTGATATTCAAAGGCTGTTCTACTTTATATTGTAGGACACCGGTTGTGAAGTATTCTTTTAATTCGCGGCCATTGATGAAGATTTCACCGTTTCCTTCGTGCAGGTAAACCCGCGCAACGGATGTCTTTCTACGGCCTATTTTGTGAACGATTGCCATAATTGTTTTAAATATATGCGTTAATGTCTATTTTCTTTGGTTTTTGTGCTTGGTGCAGATGTTCTTCACCGGAAAAAACATGCACGTTTGACAAAAGTTGGCTTCCTAACTTGTTTTTAGGCAGCATTCCTTTCACTGCTTTTTCGATTAATCTAATCGGGTCTTTGTCAAACAATTGTTGTGCGGTCAAGCTACGTTGTCCGCCCGGATAACCCGTGTGGCGAATGTACAGCTTATCATTCCACTTGTTTCCGGTCAACTGGATTTTATCGGCATTGACAACAATTACATAATCTCCACAGTCAGCGTGAGGGGTGAAATTGGTTTTGTGCTTGCCTCTTGCAAGTTTGGCTACACCTGATGCCAATCTACCTAAACTTAGTCCGGTTGCGTCAACCTGAACCCACTCTTTTTGCGAGGTTTCTTTGTTGGCTGATATTGTTTTGTAACTTAACGTATCCACAATCTTGATTTTTACAATGTTATATATCTGAATGAAATTCGGGCTGCAAATTTAGAAATTCCTTTTTGGATTCCCAAATACTTTCAAATAAATTATTTATTTATTTTAAAAACAAAAGCCCCTACATGGGGCTCTTGTAAAAAAGTTAATAAATCGGGGCTTATTTAACCACGATCTTGGTGTTTTCTACACCTCCGCTTGCATATCTAACTTGAGCGATATATATTCCAGTAGGAAGTGAAGAAACGTTGATACTGTTTCCTTTTACCTGTGCCACTAATTTTCCTGTGGTATCAATCAGGTTTATGTGCGTAATTTCATTTTTAGCAGAAAAATTAATTACGTTTGAAGAAGGATTCGGGTAAGCTTGCAAATTACTTTTTGCATTTACATCTGTTACGGACATGTTTAGATTACCATCAAATTTCATTACTCCCAAGCTTCCTCCGGGGCCATCGCTAAATTGACCACACCATCCAGTAGTTCCATTCAAAAACGCCAATTTACCTCTTTGTTCTCCGGTGTCAATATCCACCCATGTCAATCCTCCGTCTGTTGAATAAGATGTTCCTGTTGGCAAGTTGAAGTTAATGCCTGAAGTTACATAGGTGCTTGAGGTACCCGGAACGTGCGCAACATCCCCACCATACCAAGTTCCTTCAGGGACTATATCAGTCCACGTAGCTCCTCCATCAGAAGTAACATACATCATTATAAAATCGTTGTCATCTGTGATTAATATACCGTTGTTAGCATCTGCAAAAGCAAAGGATGCAGTAGAGCCTGTTGAAATAACTCCTCCAAAGTCCAATGCAGGTGATGCGTAAGCATTCCAAGTGATTCCTCTGTCTGTAGAATGTAAAATCCTACCCAAGGAAGTTCCAAGCCAAATATTATCTCCAACCACTTGTTTAATCCCTACAT
>JAEZDQ010000049.1 GCA_023433225.1 Bacteroidota bacterium
CCGCAAAATCCAAATTGATCGTTTCATCTAAATAATCAAATAACTCACCGTAACCGACTGTTTGTAAACTGTTTAGATTTTTAAATTTATAAAGTGATTTTACTTCGTCAAGCAAACCTTCTTCCATCATCAAATCCACGCGGTTGTTGATTCTCTCATAAATTTCTTTTCGCGGTAATTCGAGCCCGATTTTGAGCACATTGAAATCTCGTTTGACCTTATTATTTTTTCGAAAGGAAGAAAAAGGTTTGCCGGTGCCTCGGTAAATCTCAAGTGCTCGGATGATTCTTACGGGATTTTGTATATCGACCAATTGGTGATAAACAGGGTCAACTTGAAAAAGTTCTTTTTGCAATGCTTCAATCCCATAAATGTCAAACTCGTAAATCAAATTCTGACGGATGGTTTTATCGACTTCAGGGAATTCATCCAAGCCTTCGGTAACCGCTTTTTCAAATAAGCCGGATCCTCCGACCATCACGACAGCATCATATTTTTGGAATAATTCATCCAATTTTTCCAAAGCATCTTGTTCAAAATCCCCGACAGTATATTCGTCATGAATACTTAAATTATGAATAAAATGATGCGGAACTTCGGCCAATTCTTCTTCGCTCGGTACTGCCGTTCCGATTTTCATTTCCTTGTAGAATTGACGTGAATCAAATGAAATGATTTCGGTTTTTAGTTGTTTGGCCAGAAAAACAGCAAGCCCCGTTTTGCCGATGGCAGTGGGGCCTGCGATAACAATAAGTGTTTTGGTTTTTTTATTCATTGACGATTTCAGCTTCTGTGAAAACAACTTCGGATTTTTCCTTTTGTTGTTTTTCCCATGCCAAATATCGGTCAATTTCCCGAGAAAAGTACTTCATGGCAATTAAAACGATGGCGGCATCGTCCAATAAAAACCCCGGGATCAAATCGATGGGCGAGAGAACGTATGCAATGATGGCCGAACCTATCAATATATTGCGCTTCCGTGGTGTATATTTTCTGGTTACCGTATCGATTAGCAATCTTGAAAAGGCTTTTGCTTTATTTCCGATGGATCCGTCAGCGGATTTTGTATGCAATGCAACGACTCCTGCCAGCTTGATTAATTTTAATTTATTCATTGGAATGGATTTAAGTTCGGAGTGGTTTGAGCAAAAAACATTCCATAAATTCATAAAAAAACCGCCTCGGTAGGAGACGGTTTGATTGATAGATTCTTTAAATTCTTACTTTTTAATGATTAATTTTTTGGAAACTTTTTCTGAACCATTGGTGATTTGAATGATGTAAGTGCCGTTTGGTAAATGGGACAAATTCAATTTTTGGTTCAATTTCCCACCGGAAGGAACGGCCACGTTGGATGAAATCAATTTACCTTCTAAATTAAATACCGAATATTTAACTTGGTTGGATTTGGTTTCCATTTCGATATGGAAAATTCCATTGGAAGGATTTGGGTAAATGGTCAATTCAGAAACCGCAGTCACATCATCCACGTCCATATTGGAATTGATGGTAAAATCTTCTTCATTCACATTTAAAAACACATTGTCGATGGCTTTGATCATCAACCTTGCATCCGAAGTCACGCCCAATCCGCTTGGCACCGTAAATGTATAAGTTCCGTTATTCGGCGTGCTTTCCGCCAATACATGGGGGAAAGTCAATCCGCCGTCGGTCGAAATCAAAATGGTAACGTTGGCCGTATTCACCGGTGCTTGGTTTGTGTTGGCGACATCCCAAGTAATGGTTTGGGTTTCACCTAAGTTCCAAACAATTCCGCTGGCATTTTGAGAAGTTACCACGAACGGTCCTGCGTTTGCATCAACCGTCAACCGGATGTTGTCGCGAGCTGATTGTCCACTCACCGGATTATTGTCTCTAACCAAAAGAGAAAAATTCAGGTTTCTGGAAACGGCCGGTAGTTTTTCCCAAGAAAGTGGGTTTCCGGGATTGTTCATATTGGGCTGGTACCCTGCAACGATGGTTGACAATTTCGGGAAATAACGATCTGGTGATTCCGTTGCCCAAAGAGAGCGGAACATGGGTCCGCCGGTATTGGTCGGCCTTGGTGGCATTTGACCACTTTGGGGGTCGGTTTGTTCCCAGTTGTAAGTCAACAAATCTCCATCGGGATCGGTTGCGATTGCGGTCAAAACAAATGGCGTTTCTTTGGGAATCGTTCTGTCAGGCCCGGCGTCCGCGGTCGGTTCATTGTTACCGGTTGCGGTATTTTGTCCACAATTTCCGGCGGCGATTACATGTAGGTACATTTCTCTTACACTGACAGCATGGAAATAAGCATCACTGTTGTTTTGTACGTTTGGTGGGCAAATCCCGGCATAACCCATGATGGTACTTGCGCTTCCGGGTTCAATAGCAGTCGCATTGTTTCTGTTACAGTTGTTATTTTGGGTATGGTTTGCGCCGTATTGGTGACCCATTTCATGGGCAACATAATCAATTACAAAAGGATCGCCTACCGGAGTTCCGGCACCTGTTACCCCACCGGCTTTGATACTGTTCGTACAAACCGAACGCAGATAAGCTACACCATTGTCGTTTCCTGCGGTTGCGCGGAAGAAAACGTGGCCAATATCGTAATTTGCATTTCCAATTACCGCATCTACCCGGGCTTGGTTTTGGCCAAGCATCGCTCCGGCATCCATGGGGTTATAAGTATCTGATGTGATATGAACCAACAAATCATTGTTGGCGACAAGTTCCATTTGAACCGAAAGGTCATTTTCATACACTTCATTCAAACGGGTAACGGCTACGTTCAAAGCATCCATAACCGCGGCAATTTTTTCTGCATCGGTTCCACTACCGACACCGGCTTGTTGTGCGATGTATGCGGTATATTCAATCGTTGTAGCCAGGGCCAAACGGTATTTGCGCATTTGTCCGTCAATAACTGTGGTTTCACCTAATTCTTCGGTCGGAAGAAAATTCATATCGTAAATATCGGACCCATCGTGCTTACATTCAAAAGTATGTTGGTGCGCTACTTCGTTGCGGCTATACATCATGTAAATTTGGTTGTCCTGGGAATAGGAATCGATGTAACGCAATCCGGAAGTGCTTCTGATGACCGCATTGAATCCGAAATAGGGCGAAAGGCTGAACCGGATTTTGGTAGAGGGTTCATCGGCTTTATAACCGGCATAAGACCGGATTTCCGGAAACTTTGCTTGTAAGTCGGGATGCATGGTAGAGGCTTCAGATACAATAAAAGTATCGAAAGTTCCTTGCGCGTTCGGGAATTTCATGGTGATTCCGCTTGTGCCCTGTTGACTTCTTTGCGGTGCATTGGCCAGTTCATGGGAGATTGCGTCGGTGTTGAGTTTCAAAAGTTGAAATTCACCGGGCATAACCGTCCTTTCTCTTGGATTTTCAATGCTTGTCCTGTTGTATTTGCTCCAAGGATTTTGCTGGGAAAACAAAGTTCCGGAGATAATCAAAAAACAGGATAATAGTAAAAATTGCTGTTTCATGTTGTGTGTGTTAATGAATTAATTGATTTTATTTAGTTTTATTTTGCTCGGCTTTTCGGAAACTTTCAGGATAATTATTGGGTCACTCCAATTGTTTTCGGCAGATTCCCAACTCTCCACTTCACGGTAATGAACCGTCAGCGTTGCATTGGATTTTTCGATATTTTCAATCTGAATCTCACCGTATTTAAGTTCCTTTAGAATAGGTTTCAAAACGAGAATTGATTCTTTTTCCGAATCAAAAGGCGGGATGGGTGCTGAACGCGGAAAAGACGGGTCTTCCAACTTGCCGTAAAGTTCGGTCAGTTCTTTTATCGTATGGATGATGCTTGTTTCCGGTAAATCAATCGAATGATTCAATCGTCTTTCTTCCGTAAATTCAACCGGGGTTCCGTTTTCTGACATATTTTGAGAAGGCGTGCAGGAAACAAACAGAGCCGACAAAACCAAAACTCCTATTCCTGTCAATTTATTGGATAAAAACATAAACGGTAAATCTAAAGATTTTTGTTTAAACCATGCCCATTTAACCATTAAAACTGACGATTTTACTTATTCTTTTAACACTTTTTCCAGTAATTGATGGACTTCCGGGTCGTTCCAGTCGGCAGATTTGATTTCTTTCAGTACCACTTCGCCGCTTTTGTCGATGATATAGGTGGTCGGAAAGGATTTCGGAATTAAAACTTTTGGAATCAAGCTGCTGGCCTCATAAACCGGCATGGAATATTTATTTTCTTGGAGGTAAGGCACAAATTTTTCGGGCCGGTCGTTCATGGTAATCAACACCATTTTTAGGGTTTTCCCTTTCGATTCATAGAGTGCTTGGATGCTGGGCATTTCGGCGACGCAAGGCGGGCACCAACTTCCCCAGAAATTCAGGAAAACAACTTCGCCGCGGAAATCAGACAGGTTGGCATCCGGCGTCCCGTTATAACCTTTCAGCGAAATGGCCATGTTTTCATCGTTCAATGAAAATTCGCGTACCGGTTTTTCTGTGCTTGGTCCCGAAAGGGTCAATTCATTCATTTTGGTGGTGAATTTCTTACCCAAAGGCGTAAAAAAAATCAACCCCAACACTACTAAAAAGATGCCACTAATGATAAATCCTTTGTCAATTTTCATAATCCAAAGATAAGTATTTTGGTGAATTGATTGAGGTTTATCGCTCCTTATGACCTTGCTTTTTGTCATTGGCTCAAGTAAAGATTCCTCCTTCGTCGGAATGACAGCTTCCCTTTATTTTAAGTTGGTAGTTTGCCATCCAAAGTGTAGCGTAGCGGAACGAAGGAATCTATTGTTGCGAATCTCAACTTAATATAAAATGTTGAAATGAAATTACCGAAACTTCGTTTTTTGGATAGGTTCAAACCCACTCCCTCGGGTTCATCAGCACATTTACCAATTTCTCTTCTTCTGAACCCGGTTTCGGATGATAATTGTAGTGCCACTGTACGTGAGGAGGCAAACTCATCAATATAGATTCGATGCGTCCGTTTGTTTTCAGGCCGAATAAAGTTCCTCTATCATGGATTAAATTAAATTCAACATAACGTCCGCGACGGATTTCCTGCCAAGTACGGTCAGATTCCGTATAAGTTTCGTTTTTATGTTTTTCCACAATCGGCAAATAGGCCTCCAAGAAAGAATCTCCCACAGCCGTAACGAAATCATACCAGAAATTTATGTCATATTCTTCGGTTGGTTTTCGGTAGTCAAAAAATAATCCGCCCAATCCCCGGCCTTCGTTGCGGTGTGAATTCCAAAAATACCGGTCACATTCCTTTTTATATTTGGGGTAAAAATCCGGGTGAAACCGGTCGCAAACCTGCTTACAGAC
>JAEZDQ010000053.1 GCA_023433225.1 Bacteroidota bacterium
AAGCTGAACCCCGTCCAGTTGTTTTTCGGACAGCATTTTTTTCCATTTTTCATAATCCCTCGCCACGTCGATGGAAATGCTGATGATTTCCAAGTTTTTATTTTGGTAGTCCTTCTTCAGTTTTTTCAAAGCCGGAATTTCCTGAATACACGGACCGCACCAGGTCGCCCAAACATCAATGTAAACCAGTTTTCCTTTGAAGTCGTCCAATGAAACCATTTTCCCGTTTACATCTTTGTAAGCAAATTTTGGGGAAGGTTTGCCGCCCAAAAGGTTTCTGACGGAATTGGTTTTCTGGAGGGATTGCCTTTTGAGCTGGTCGTTGGCAGAATGTTTCTGAATGATTTCATTCAAACCTTCCGACTCGGGATTGGTGGATGAAATCCGGTAATAAAGGGCACCCAATACATCTTCCTTGATGTCTGTGGACTGGATACCGGCAACCATCTTTTCAAGTTCGGGTGTAGAGCTTGCTTTTTCAATATCCAACATGTATTTATTGATGATGAGGTCGCGGTAGAAGGGGATCAAATCATAATCCTCCGAATTATCGTAACTGATTCCTTCCAATTCCTTTAAATAAGCTTCCGGTAAATCGGGGGCTTTCCCCGTGAAATATTCATAAGCTTCCGGGTATTGCGCAAGGAGTGAAAGGTAGCCGTAACGAAGGTTCCTTTTTTCAATTTCCTTGAATTCCGGTTCGGCGGAAGAAGCCTCCAATGTTTCCTCCAACGCCAAGGTATGTGTTTCGAACTTTTGTTTGAAATCGGTAGGACTCATGGAAAACAATTGGGCTGAACTGGTGCCCACCGCTTCTTCCTTTAAAAATTTTGCGGCCAAATAATTGTTTTTTTCGGCACCCTTTCCCGAATATCTTATGGATTCGTCAAATTGCCGTGTATCCAAGCTAATATAAATACTGTCTCCCGGAAAAAGGAAAAACTCCGTTTGTTCCCGCCCGTCCGAAAAATAAAAATAACCTTTTTTATCCAAGCGGATGGTGTCGTAAAATTCTCCTTTTTCATTGAGCACAAAAGCTTTTTCCCGATCGGGCAAATACATATAAACACTGTCGGATTGCGGGTTCGTGATTTTACCGGCCACAACCGTATCATCTCGGGATTCTTCTTTTTTACAGGAAAAAATAAAAAGCAGACAAGCTGCCGCTAAGAGGAGGATTTTTTTCATTTGCCAATTAATCTGCAAAGTTAATACCATCAGACGGTTTTTCCACTTCAAATCCGGTATCTGTTTTTAAATTTTTTGAATGGGCTGCCGCGACGGCGAGTTCGTCGGCACGTTCGTTGAAGGGGTTTCCTGCGTGGCCGCGAACCCAATGGAAACGAACCTTGTGCTTTCGGTAGAGGGGAAGGAATTTTCGCCAAAGGTCTTCGTTCTTTTTGCCTTTGAAAGCTTTCTTTTCCCAGCCGAACACCCATTTTTTCTCAACGGAATCGCAGACATATTTGGAGTCGGTGTAAATGCTGATTTCGGTTTGGGGGTTTTTGAGCATTTCCAAAGCTGCGATGACCGCCCATAATTCCATCCGGTTGTTGGTGGTCATTCGGAATCCTTGTGAAATTTCTTTTTTATACTTTTTTTCGGTTTCGAGCAGAATGGCCGCGTACCCGCCGGGGCCGGGGTTTCCCAATGAAGAGCCGTCTGTATATGCGATGATTGCCAATCGGTTTTAAATTTTAATGATAGAAAAAAACTTTCATGAAAGCTCCTTCAGGATTATGTCAAAAGCTTTTTGTTTCAATTCGTCTTTGTTTTTCAAACTTAAATCTTTTGTTTCGATTATATCCAATAATTTCACCTGAACGGTTCCCGGATATCCTTTTGTCCAGGAAAAAGGGAACATTTCCTTTGAACCTTTGATGGCATAAACAGCAATGGGTAAATCCGTAGCGGTAGCAATGGTAAAGGCACCATCTTTGAACGGACCCAAAACCAAGCGGGTATCATCGGGCACGCCGCCTTCGGGGAAGATGACAATGCTGTTGCCCAGACGGATTTTCTCTTTCGCCAATTTAAAAACCCTTGTCTTGCTTTTGGCGTCGGAGCGGTTGACCAAGATGCAAATCCTTTTGTAAATGGTTCCAAAAACAGGGATTTTAGCGAGTTCTTCCTTTCCTACGAATACAATGGGATGTTGGGGGTGGACAATTGCCATGACCATAATGTCGAGGACGGAAGTGTGGTTGGAAATGAACATATAAGATTTTTCGGGCCGGAGTTTTTTATTTTTTTTCAATTTCAGGCGGAAACCGGAACCGTAAAAAACCAAAATAGCCCATAAACGGATGCCTTTATGGGCAAGGGGAAAAGTTTTGGCAGATAAAGAAAGCGGGAAAGTCCAAAAAACACCAATGGTAAGCACAAAGATTCCGGCGAGGAAAAGGAACCAGCATTTCCACAAGAATGCAATTGTTTTCTGTAATGCTTTCATTCGGGAATCAAAATTAAGCATTCCCGCGGGGATAGAAAATAAAAAAGCCCCGTTTCCGGGGCTTCAATTTTTATTAAGGTTTCGCGCTTAATTATTGAACAGCATCTTGAGCTTGCTCAGCAGTGTTGTCAGCAGCAGCTTCTACGTTGTCAGCAGCTTCGTCAACGATAGCAGCAGCAGAGTCAGTAGTTTCTTGCAATTGATCAACAGCTTCGTTCAAGTTAGCTTCAGCGTTGTCAACACCTTCTTCGTTGATAACTTCGATGTCAGTGTCAGCTGGTTTTTGCTCACAAGATACGTTAGTGAAAGACAAAGCTACTACGGCAGCCAATGCGAATCCTTTTACAAATACTTTTTTCATAACTAAAATTTTTAATGGTTTTTATTTGTGTCAAAAGTACATTAGCTTTGCACTTGAGTTGTTGAAAACAGGTTGTAAGGGTCTTGTAAATTAATTTACAATTTACAAAAAGCTGATTATAAACTATATAATTTAATCTTGATTGGATAAAATTTCTGACATAGCGTTATTCGAATTGCTAAAAAAAGACATTACCCGGCAATTTTTTCAAGCCAATTCCGCCTCATCTGAGGATATTTCCGAGTGGAAAGGCCAAGATATTGTCAGTTTCCAGGAAGATTTATTTGCCAAAACGAAATCCACGGTCAGCGAAAAATGGTTCTATACTTATTTCAAATCTGATTTTAAAAAGCTACCGCGCATTGATATGTTGAATATTTTGGCGCAGTACGCGGGCCATGCCAACTGGGCGGCATTTACCCGATCGCACCAAAATGGCCAAACCCCGGCAGCCGAACCCATGGTTTTGCAGGCTACTATTCAGCCGGAAATTACCGCATCTCCGCCCGAGCCTGTAACCGTTCAAAAATCGGAGCAGAAGAGAAGAGGCAGGTATTGGGTGTTCAGCGTGTTGGGTATCATTGTTTTGGGTGCTTTGGGCAGTATCGCTTATTTCTCATTTTTTTACCAGAAAACCTATGAGTTTTGCTTCGTCGATTCGGATCGGAATACCTACATTCAGGATCCGATTGAAATCACCATTTTGCGTAAAGGCTTCACGCCGCTTCAATTGGTGGCTCAAAACGGTTGTGTGCAATTTACTTCGATGGAAGATACTTTGCAGATGTACGTCAGTTCGCCTTATCATAAACTGGATACGTTCAAAATCAATTTACACCAATACCAGAATAAGGAAAACATTCGTTTGGAACCGGATGATTACAAAGTCATGTTGCGGCATTATTCCAAATCCTCTCAAAGTGTAAAGGAAAGAATCAAAATGCTCAATGAAATGATTGCGGACGATGCGCTGATTTACCAAGTCTATGACAATGAGTTCTTTGGCGTCGAGGTTTTGAGCAAAAAGCAGTATATCAATTTGGTTTCGCTGCCGACCAGTTCCCTGAAGAATTTTACATTGATCGAAGCGGAAAGAAAAAGCGGGAAAATAGTCAAATTAAAATTTAAAATCCATTCAGATGAAAATTAATCGATTCCTGCCCGTTGCCGCCTGTATGGTTTTTCTTTTTTGCGCCTGTAAAAAAGAAGCGTTTTTCGGTGGCGAACATGACCCGGAAGTAATCAAGAACTACCGCAACCAGTCGGCTTCGGTGTCGAAAATGGATTCTGTTGCTTCCGTGAACTTCATTACCAAACAAAAATTACTGGAAGTCTATGAGCTTTCGGTATTGAATTATTCCAACCAAAACGACAGCATCTTGGGTGAAGTATTGCATTCGCAATTGGCGGGTTATTTTTTGGAGACGGATACGGTCAACATTCCGAAGTTGATGAGTGAAATCGATTCACTCAAAGCCCGGTTTGTGGAAATCCGGCATTCGGATGGTGTGGAAAATGATACGCTGACGGAGAATTCATTGATGAAAATCAATTATTGGGTGAAATATTATTCGGCCAATAAAAAATTAATCGATTCCTTGCCCAAAACCGCGGAGTTCATCCTGAAAAAAGAACCCAAAAAGTTCAAACACGAATTTACTTTTTACTTTACGGATTTAAATTTGCCTCAAACCCCAAAGGACACAATTGAATCGCCGGTTACACAATAATCAAGCGGGACATCGGTTTCGAAAACTTCGGGGATTTCTTCAATGGGTTCAAAAAAATTCAAACCGATTTTGAGGACGTCCTTTTTGCAGTCCAATAAAAAACGGTCATAAAATCCGCCCCCGTAACCAATCCGGTTTCCTTTTTTGTCGCAAATCAACATGGGCATCAAAATCACGTCAATCTTTTTAGGATCAATCAATTGGGAAAGTTTGGGCTCGGGCACATTGAATTTACCCGGTTCGAATTCTGTGTTTTTGTCAATCAGGCAAGTCAACATTTGTTGGCCATCCAATTTTGGGACAACCACTTGTTTTTTGGATTCCAATAAATATTTGATAAGCGGTAAAGTGTTGACTTCATTTTGATTGGGAATCGGAAGGAAAACATGAAAAACCGAATTTCCCCAGATCTCCATGGATTTTAGATTCTCCAAAATCTGAAAACTGATTTGTTTAGATTCTTCCGAAGATAATGCCTTCCTTTTCGCTTTATACAGGATACGAAGCTCGGACTTTTTCATGTTTCCTTGACTGAAATGATGTTCACCGGACAGGCTTTGGCCGCGCGTTCAGAATCCTCAAAAATACTGTGATCCGGGTCTTTCAAAGTATGGAATCCTTTTTTCTCAACGGATTTCAACAAAACCGATTTCCCGTCTTTTTTTGACATTCGAAACTTCTCGGGTGCCAATTCCGCGCAGTAATTACAACCGATGCATTTGTCTCTTTGAAGGGTAATTATGACCATGGGA
>JAEZDQ010000059.1 GCA_023433225.1 Bacteroidota bacterium
GAATTGCCCTTCGACAAGCTCAGGGTGACGGATGTCGGGTGTATTTTGTGTACTCATTTTGAGAATTATCTTAGAAAATACAAAGATTGAAATTTCAATTTCAATTTCAACAAAAAAAGGGTTGAATTTTGTTTTTTATGGTTCTGGAGCGAAATTTAGATTACAGAGTTGCTTACGCAGCATAGAGAATGGGATTATTATTTCTACTAAACTTCCAGAACTTTAATGCCTGAAATCTAAATAGGAACATCAATAATTTAAACTTTGTCAAAGTACTTTTACTCTGAATAGAACTTTGACAAAGTATTGATAATTTCAATCTCAATTAAGGATTCGTTGGTCTTGTCAAATTTAAAAATTCTTCTCTTTCCGCGCTGTTCTGAAAACCAAGCGAACATTCAAAATGTGTCTTAAGCCAATACAAAGGTTTGAAGAATGCTTCCAAAGCATCTGAATTGAATTTCAATAAAGTTGATTGGGTATATTTCTCTTTCACTTCCAAACTGTTTAATCTCATATTTACCGACGAAGGAACCAGATTTGTGAACAGAAAGACAGAAAACCTTCCGGGTAAGAAATGAATTTCATTACGAAATACTGCAACATCAATCTTACAGGGAATCGAAAAATTATAAGACAGTTTGCTTTTGCTGACAACATGAATTTCTACGTTCTCAAAGAAACGGGTCTCAGGATGAACTTTTAGTTTTTTCTTTGTTTGGTTTCCTTTTCTCCAAAGCCAAAATGAAATGCCCGCGAAAAATAAAAAAATCCCTGCCCAACAGAGAACAATGTAGATGAAAGGATTTATTTGTGAAGGCTGGTTTAAGTAAATCATTTTACCAAATTTTAAAGACCTGCCAGGCTTCAGAAACCTGACAGGTCTATTTAAATCAATGTAAAAAATGCCTCATCCCGGTAAAGACCATCGGAATACCGTGTTCGTTGCAGGCATCGATGCTTTCCTGATCTTTCACAGAACCTCCGGGTTGAATCAGTGCTGTAATTCCTTGCGCTGCCGCAAAATCAACCGTATCGCGGAATGGAAAGAAAGCGTCAGAGGCCAGAACCAGTTCCTCGGTTTGGACGCGTTTCGCACGTTCGATGGCTTGTTGTGCTGCCCAGATTCGATTGGTTTGTCCGCCACCCATCCCGAAAGCCTGTCCGTTCGTTGCCACCACAATTGCATTGGATTTTACCCATTTCACAATTTTCTGTGCAAACACCAAATCGGTCATTTGTTTTTCAGTGGGCTGTTTTTCCGTTACTATTTTCATGTCGGTGGAGAACTGATTGTCCACACTTTGAACCAATAATCCGCCATCAACTTTCGCATAACTTACCCTGTCCGATACCGGATTTTTCACTTTGATAATTCTTAAATTCTTTTTGGATTGAAACACATTCAAAGCGCCTTTTGTAAACCCCGGTGCGATGACAATTTCTAGGAAAATTTTATTTAATTCCATCGCAGTAGATTCATTGACTTCGGCATTGAAAGCAATGATTCCCCCGAAAATGGAAACCGGGTCGCATTCGTAAGCTTTCCGGTAAGCTTCATCTACCGTATCCCCGATGGCCACGCCACAAGGAGTCGAATGTTTCACCGCACAACAGGTTATTTCCTTGAATTCAGAAACAACTTTATACGCCAAATCCATATCACGAATGTTGTTGAAAGACAATTCTTTTCCTTGAAGGTATTCAAAATCTTTCATGGAACCGTTCCGGGTTTTGTCCACATAATAAGCCGCTTTTTGGTGAGGATTTTCACCATACCTCAAGTCCATCACTTTTTCATAAGAGGATTCCAAATAATGCGGAAATTCATCATTTAATATATATGAAGAAATCGCCGCGTCATAGGCAGAAGTCAGATTGAAAACTTTTCCGGCAAGCAGTCGGCGAGTTTCCAGTTTCGTGGAACCGTTTTCTTCGATTTCTTTTTGAATTAATTCATAATCATTGACATCGGTTACGATGGTCACATCATAATAATTTTTGGCCGATGAACGCAGCATGGACGGCCCGCCGATGTCGATGAATTCAATCATTTCCGCTTCCGAAAGACCGGTGTTCATCTTGGCAAAGAAAGGATATAAGTTCACCACCACAATGTCAATCGGGTTGATATTGTGCTCGGCCAAAGTTTGCATGTGCTTCTCGTCTGAACGGCGCGCCATGATTCCCCCGTGAATGGCGGGATGCAGGGATTTCACACGTCCGTCCAGGATTTCCGGAAATCCGGTTACATCTTTCACTTCGGTTACTTGGATTCCATTGTCCTGAAGGTGCTTGAAAGTCCCGCCTGTAGAAAGGATTTTGTAGCCTTTCCCTGAGAGGAATTCTGCGAATTCAATTAAGTTGGATTTGTCTGAAACACTGATGAGTGCTTGTTTTTGCATTTTTGTTTGTTTTTAAAGTTATGTTTGACGAAATCTGAAATTCAAAGCTCGAAGTTCGAAAATCGCTTGTTTTTATTAACCAAAGATTACCGAACTATTTGCTGAGCTTTTCAATCGCTTCAATCATAATCTCCTTTTCTACTTCGGCTACTTTACGTTGTAAATCCTCGACGGTATCGCCTTTTTCCACTTTGAATTCTTTTTGCAAAACGATTTCGCCTTCGTCAATTCCCGGGGTTACGTAATGAACGGTTGCGCCCGAAACCTCATCACCCGCTTCCAAAACCGCCTGGTGAACGTACTTACCGTACATTCCTTTTCCGCCGTATTTGGGTAAAAGTGCCGGATGGATATTGATGATCTTTCCTTCCCATTTCTCTACGAATTCCTTAGATAAAATCGATAGAAATCCCGCCAGAACAATTAAGTCGATGTTCTCTCCTTCTAAATTATGATTTGCATCTTCGGAAAAGGTTTTACGGTCTTCCAGCAGATAGGTAGGGATATCTACATTCAGTGCGCGCTCAACGGCATAACAATCCCGGTCGGCAATAACCATGGCGATTTCCATGTTTTTTAACCGACCATCCTGAACGGCATCAATCATATTTTGTAAATTGCTTCCTGAACCGGAAACGAAAACGGCTATTCTCATTTTTGTTTTTTGATGCAGCGCAAAGATAAGATTTAGGGAAGAATTATTGGGTTGAACACAAAACAAAAAACAGCAAATAAAAATATTTGCTGTTTCACTAAAAGAAGGGAAAGAGTGAATCTACTTCACTTTATTTTCAGTTTCTTCGGTATCTTCAGTAGCCGCTTCAAAATTGATAAAGCTTTCGGCAATTTCTGTCAAAATATAATCGGTGTCTTCTTCTTCCTCCAAGGTTTTTTCAAGCAGGTTTGCAATTTCGGGCATATCCAAGGTCAACGCGATTTGAACCAAACCGCCATAAGTTGCAATTTCATAATGCTCTACTTTTTGCGCAGCGATAATCAATGCCGCGTCACGCGTAGCAGTTCCTTCAGGAGTGGATTGGATGATTTCTTGCGCTTCTTTGAGCAGCCCGTCCATAGCAATACACTTTTTGCTTTCCGCTTTTTCGCCCATCATCTCAAAAACCCTTTTGAGACGGGAAACGTGCCGCTTGGATTGGAATTCATGGTCTTCAAAAGCTTCAATGAGTTCTTCGTTGGTGGCTGCTTTTTTCATTTTTTGCAAACCGGTAAGGATTGTATTTTCAGCCCAGAGCATATCTTTGAGCGCATCTAAGAAAAACGTATGCAATGGCCCGGTATCATTGGTACTTTGGGAAACCTTAATTTCTGTATTTTGGTTGTCTTGTATTTCTTCTTTCGTTGCCATATTGTTCTGTTTAAACGGATTTTGATTCAAATAAAAACTATTGGGAACCTGAGATTCCCAATAGCTAGACGCTTAGTCACGGTTTCTTCCACCATAACCGGAGCGTCTTCCACGAGATCCTTGTTGGTCTCTTCTACCCTGCTCACCGCGTTGGTTGCGGTAATCACCTGAAAATTCATTTCCCCAACCTTGGTTTTGGTTACGCCAGCCTTGGTTTTGGTTATTCCAATCAGTGTCATTTCCCCAACCTTGGTTCTCATTTCTTTGTGGGCCATAATTTTCATTGCCTTGTTGGTTGTACCTTTGGTTGCCATGACCTTGGTTGTTTCCCCAATTTTGACTGCCTCGGTTTTGGCTTTCCCAATTGTTCTGGCTTCCCCAGTTATTTTGGTTTTGATTCCCCCAATTTCCTTGGTTTTGGTTTCCCCAACTTTCTTGGTTCTGATTGCCCCAATTTCCTCGGTTTCCTTGGTTTTGTGAATTTCGGTTTTGGCTTCCACCACGGGATTCTCGCTCCCATTCTTGGTTCCAAGAATTGGGATTGTTAATGCCCTGAGAAAATCTTTGCTGGCCGCGATTTGAATAATTATCATTGAAATCATCTCCGAAATCATCGTCTGATTCGTTGAAGAAATTATCATTGTCTTGTTGCTGTCCGTATGAATTCCCCGGACCATAATAACCGCCACCTGCTCGGTAATCTTCGTCATACCTATCATGAAAATCAGTATTTTCATTGAAATCTCTCTGGTTCCTGAAATTGGCTTCCGTTCTGGAGTCGGAATAACCGTTTCCTCTTCTATTTGATTTTGATCTCATAACATTTTAATTTTTAAAGTTCATTATTCTCAACATCTATAGTCTATTTCTATACCTAAAAATCAATTATCTGATAGACAGTGTTTTGAAATAAAAGCGAATTCAAACATGTGGAATTCATTCCTCATTATGGGTACATGAACGGGCAAAAGGAAAATATTTGAAAAATAACTGAGTTTGGTCAAATAGTTGAGTAGTAAGGAATCAAACAGATTTGGTTGTGAAAAATTTAAAATAATTTTTTATGATGGTAAAATTTATTCAGAATCACCGTTTCTTTTTAAGGTTTATCTGCTTTCAGAAATCACTTCAGTTAATTAAAGATTCCGGTTAACCGGGATTGAATCAATCAAATTCCTAAACACCCTTTAAAATGGTGGATATTGTTATCTGTCGGATTGAGCATGTGATAAATTTTAAAAAACCAGAAAGATGAAAAACAAAGTTGCAATCATAGGATCTTATTTGCCCCGTAAGTGCGGCATCGCTACTTTTACTTCCGATTTGTTCAAACACATTAACAACAAGCAGAATGAAGCTTGGATCATTGCGATGAATGACAACGAAACCGGTTATTCTTATGCACCTGAAGTGAAATATCAAATCCGCCAAAACATCATTAAAGATTACATTTCCGCAGCTGATTTTATCAATTCCAACCACATCCATACGGTATGCTTACAACATGAGTACGGGATTTTCGGCGGTGAATACGGCAAATTCATATTGCAATTGCTACGGCGAATCCATGCCCCAGTTGTCACAACTTTGCATACAGTACTCGACAATCCGCCATTGGCTCAAAGAGAAGTCATGCGCGATATTGCAGCTTACTCCAGCAAAGTAGTCGTGATGTCAGAAAGAGGGAAAATGATGTTGGAGGAAATCTATGGGATTGACCCGGAAAAAATCGAAATCATCGGCCACGGAATCCACGACATCCGGGAATTTGATACCGTATGTTATAAAAAAGAATTGGGCATTGAAAACCGAAAAGTTCTGCTCACGTTCGGGCTTCTGTCCAAAAACAAAGGAATTGAAACGGTCATCAAGGCATTGCCCAAAATTGTGGAGAACCATCCCGACATTGTTTATATCGTGTTGGGGGCATCACATCCGCACGTTATCAAAAGCGAAGGCGAAGATTACCGGAATTCTTTGCTCAGGCTCACCCAAAAATTAAAATTGGACAGGAATGTGATATTCATAGACCGTTTTGTTTCAAATGAAGAATTGTTCAGTTATTTAAAGTCTTCCGACATTTATGTCATTCCTTATCTTTCCCAAAAACAAATTACCTCCGGCACCTTGGTTTATGCGATGGGGGCAGACAACGCGATGGTTTCCACTCCATTCTGGCATGCGGAAGAAGCGTTGGCAGACGATCGGGGAATTTTATTTGGATTCAATGAATCAGAAACATTGTCCGAAATCATTACCGATTTGCTGCGTGATGAAGAAAAATTAAAATCCTATCAATCCAAAGCCAAACAATACGCTAAAAAATTCCTTTGGCAGAACGTTGGAAAAGAATACATTTCATTATTCAACCAATTGAGCAGTACAGAAACGCCTACTTATACCATTACCGAATTAACGGAAATGGACAAGGTTTTTCCCGAACTCAAATTGAACCATCTTTTTGGGTTGACCGATGATACCGGAATTTTGCAACACGCTCGCTACCATATTCCCGATCGCAACCACGGATATTGCTTGGATGATAATGCCCGCGCATTGCTTTTGACCACGTTGCTGAAAAAGAAATTGGGCGACAATGATGAGGTGAATAAAGTCTTCAATACTTATCTTTCTTTCGTAGATTACGCTTACGACCACAAAGAACGGCGATTCCGGAATTTTATGGGTTATGACCGCCAGTGGCTGGAAAAAGTCGGCTCCGAAGACAGCCAAGGAAGAACGGTTTGGGCGTTGGGTTCGGTCTTGGGCAGTACTTTCAATTCAAATATCATCGGACATATCGAAAATTTATTCCACAATGGATTGCAAATTATTTCCGATTTGACACATCCAAGGGCAATTTCCTACGGGATTTTGGGCATCACCGAATTCCTATCTGTCCACGGACATGAAACGGAAATCACTAAGATTCTGGAAAAGGAGTCCAAAAGATTGTATGGCTTTTTTGAACACCGCATTACCAACAAAGAATGGCCTTGGTTCAACGATTTGGTCACCTACGGCAACCACCGGATTGCGGAAGCTTTTCTTTCTGCAGGTACCTTATTGAACGATAAAACCTTGGTGGAAACGGGGACCACATTACTTGACTGGCTGATTGGTCACCAATTTGAAAAAGAATATTTTTCACCTTTCGGAAATGCGGGATGGTTTTCACCGCAGGACAAACCCGAATTTGACCAACAACCGATTGAAGCATACGGCATGATTGATGCTTGTTTGGTAGCCGCTAAAATCACCCGCGATGTACAATATAGAACCTATGCAAAAAAAGCTTTTGACTGGTTTTTGGGTGACAATTCCCACGGTGTTTCCTTGTATGATTTTTCTACCGGCGGTTGCAGGGACGGTTTGCATTCCAGCGGTTTGAACAAGAACCAAGGTGCGGAATCGACGATTTCTTGGTTGGCCTCTTTACTGAAAATTAAACTTCATTTTTAATGTTTAAATCCTAATTGAAAGTGCTGACTCTGTAAAATTGATTTCTACCATTTTAATCAATAATAAGTGTTTTCGTTCCGTAGTTAATTGAAAAAAAGAAATTGAAATGTGGAATATCATCGTACAAAATAAAAAGTTTTAATTCATTATTAGTACTTTCGAATTTACAAACAAACGATACAAAGAAATTTGAATGAAAGTTGAGAAATTACCCGTAAAAATATCCCCTTCCGCCCGCCGTTGGCTACTCCGCCCTTTTGTACCCGGAAACCCGAACCAGGTTGAACATATCCTCACCAGAATTCTCTCGACCAAAGAGAAAAATATGAGCAATATGTTCCAAAGGGTTTCTAATAAATACAAGGGTTTCCACAAAGACATCCAAGAGATTTTATTGAAACATTTTCAAAATGTGGAACACAGGATTCCTTCCAATAAAATATTGGAAAGAGAAACCAAACTGACCATTGGGGCTTATTTCAGCCAATTTTATGCTTTGGAATCCACGGCCTTGTTCAATCCTTCCATCGTGGTCAGCCCTTTTCAAAAGGCCGATGATGAAAATCTGAATTTCATATTGAGTTTGCGCGCAGTAGGCGAAGGCCATATTTCTTCCATCGTTTTCAGGGAAGGAAGCATCAGCCCCGATTTTGAAATCACCCTAAAGGATCCGCAACCCTTTATCATGGAACCGCAAAAAAAAATGGATAGGCCGCATGACAAGAAAAAATTCGTCAGAAATCTGAATGAATCCGGAGCGATTAACGAAATCAGTGAGTCTATTTTAGAAGGTTTATCGGACGAATTCACTTTTGATGACCTCAACCGCTTGCTTGATTCACACCAGATTTCCACATCCAAATATGAGCCTTTTATCATTGATGAAACCATCCGGATCATGCGAAACCTGGGACTTTCCAATTATGATGTTTTCTTTTCAGAAGAACAGGATATATCGGAAAGGGTCATTTTCCCGATGTCGCCCAATCAAACCAATGGAATTGAAGATGCGCGATTCATTCGGTTCGAAGAAGAAGACGGTTCGCACAAATATTATGCAACTTTTACGGCTTTCAACGGCCGCCAAATCGTTCCGGAATTGTTGGAAACGAAAGATTTTCTACAATTCAAAATTGCCAGCCTGAGCGGGCCCGCAGCCAAAAATAAAGGAATGGCTCTTTTTCCGAAAAAAATTGATGGAAAGTACATGATGCTCGGACGGCAAGACAATGAATCGATTTACCTGATGACTTCAGAGGATTTGTTGTACTGGTCAGAAGCGGTTCCGGTTGCCAAACCGACTTACGAATGGGAATTCATTCAAATCGGGAATTGTACTTCACCCATTGAAATCGATGAAGGTTGGTTGGTATTGACGCATGGCGTTGGCGCGATGAGACGGTATTGCATCGGAGCGATGTTACTGGATAAAAACAATCCCCAACAAGTTTTGGGACGACTCAAAAAACCATTGTTGGAACCTTTGGGTGAAGAACGTTTCGGTTATGTCCCAAATGTACTTTATACCTGCGGCGCAATTGCCTATAAAGACAGACTGATTATCCCCTATGCTAAAAGCGATTCAGTAACCATGTTTGCACATGTCAACATTCAAGAAATATTAGCGGAAATGGTTTGAATTAATATTCAATAAAAAATCGCGCCGGATCTCAAAAGTGGAAATCCGGCGCGATCGCTGTCCTAAGAAAATCTATCAATCTAAAGGCTTACGGCCTGAAATGATATTAAACAAAATAACGATGATGGCGATCACCAAAAGAACGTGAATCAGGTTTCCCATTCCCATGCCGCCACCTACACCCAATAGGCCTAACAACCAAATGATGATGCAAATAACAGCTACCAACCAAAGAATACTTCTCATATTTTTATTTTTTAATTATTTGTATCGATTTATTTCACTGAATTTATAGGATTGTGTCGGTTTCAGTCGGCTCATACAAATTAATGGTATCCGTATCCATTGGAGCCGGTGCGACGGTATCTAAAATTACTTCATTGTCCATATCTTCATGAATGGAAGTGTTTTTTTCTTCTTTACAACTGACTAAAAATAGTCCTACACCTAAAATTAATGCGAATGTTTTCATAATATTATTTTTTTTGTATTAATATATACAACAATTATAATTCCTTTTTTCATTTGAGTTGTTTTTAACAGCTTGGATTACCAATTAAACCACTATTAATAAGTTAATTGCATTAAGGAGACAATCAATCAATTCATCTTAAAATTTTCTTAAAAAACGTTACGCTTTCTACCCAATTTGAGGAAACCTTTCCCCAAAAATGCAAAATGTTGTTTTTAAAATTGTCAGTTAAATTACATTCCATGTGTTTGTTACAAATACAAAACTGCTACTTTTAAATCTTAGCGGTTGCGACCGCCGAATCCGGTTCTGCCGCCCCGAGATGTTTTGGGCTTCTTCCTTTTGTGGTTGATTTCGCTGCCCAATGATTCCGAAGGATTGAAGCCTTCTTTCCACCCGTAATTTTTATTGTGCAAACCTTTCGGTTTTTTCTGTTGGTGCTGTCGGAAATCTTTTTCGGAAGGTGGATTTGGAACTTGGGTTTGCTTGAATTTATGGTCATAAGTTTGATGATATCCACCCGCCCTAACATTGGCTTCGGGATCAATCGAATCCGGTGTTTTATCTGTTTTCTTATTCATGATTTATTGTTTTTAAATGTTTGTACCAATAATTTATCCACCAATATGAAAATAGAATTTGCAATAATGCATCTACGGCATAAACCCATTTGATGGTTTTCGTGAAATAATAATATAACTCAACTACAGACAGGCTCAGAGACATCACTACCATCAATAGTATAATGATTGTAGTAACAGGTAAATCCAACGCTTTCCAAAAACATATTATACTGTAAGGGAATAACAAAACGGAAACGGTTTTTACCAACCAAGTATCTGTCTTCGGGCCGGTAACGGCCATGAAACTATATATATCCACTAGGGGCCATACCAAAGTGATGAGAAAGTAAATTCCCTGAAACAGTGGTATATATAAAATTTTCCGATTCACAGCCTTACATCCAAGGATCCAATACAACTTTTACGCAGTCTTCTTCTTTTTTGTCAAAAATCTCATAGCCGTGGGCAATCTGCGAAAGAGGTAACCTGTGGGTAATAATGTCGTCCAATTTTACCCTTCCGTTAATTAATTCCTGAAATAGTAAGTCGATGTATTTGTGTACGGGTGCCTGCCCTCCTTTAAGCGTTATTCCTTTATCAAAAAATTGTCCGACCGGAAAATTATCATAATGCATGGGATAAACGCCCAATACCGAAACAAACCCACCCCTTCTTACAGCACTCATACATGCCTCCAAAACTTTGGTGGAGCCTTTTTCTACATTTAAAACAGCTTTGGTTCTGTCCCAAAATGTCCGATCCGGCTCAAAACCTACTGCATCAATACATATATCTGCTCCTCTTCCTTCCGTCAACTCTCTGATTTGATTGACAACATCTGCTACGCCGTCTTTCCATAAAACAGGAATGCAATCCGCAATTTTCTTAGCCATTTCCAAGCGGTAGGGCAAGGTGTCTATAATAAATACTTTTCCGGCATTTCGCAAGTGCGCAGCCTTAAGTGCCATCAAGCCCACAGGCCCGGCACCGAATATGGCAACACTTTCTCCACCTTTCATGCCGGACCAGTCAATTCCGGTATAACCGGTGGGAAAAATATCAGTCAAAAAAAGTACTTGTTCATCGCTCATTCCTTCAGGTACTATTCGTGGGCCAAAATCACCCCAAGGTACTCGAACATACTCCGATTGTCCGCCGTCATATCCTCCATACAAATCCGTGTACCCAAACATTCCACCCCCTTTTTCAGTTAGAATTCCTCCTTCGGGACCATAATTTTCCTTATTGCTGTTTTCACAATGACCCGGTAAATCTTGGCCGCAAAAAAAACAACCCCCGCAAGCAACGGGAAAAGGAACCACAACGCGATCGCCACGCTTCAAATTTTTGACCTCACTTCCCACTTCTTCGACTATCCCCATGAACTCATGCCCTAAAACCATGTCACGGGGTTGAGGTATCCCACCCCGGAATATATGTAAATCTGAACCACAAATAGCGGTGGAAGTAACTTTTAAAATGATATCCTGTTTGTCTTTTAGCTTCGGGTCTTCAACGGTATCGTACGTTATTTTTCCTGGTGAATGTATTACTGCTGCTTTCATATCTAATTTTTTTATTTACTGATTTCGTCATTTTCGTCTGTTAAATCTATCGGTTCCAATGAAGTGACCGCGGGAGCGTTTAAAACATTTCCATGTACACCAAAACGCGAACCGTGACATGGGCAATCCCAAGTCAATTCCGCATTGTTCCACTCGACTGAACATTGGACATGGGGGCAAAGATTTTTCAACGCATGGATACTCCCGCCCGAATCCTTGTAAATTGCATAAGAATGGCCTTCATAATTCACGACTTTTCCTTCATCATAATCCAAAGCAGCCAAATTTGACAAATGCTCTTTCGAAATTTTATCGGAAATCCATTTTGCGGCAACATTCAGATTATGGGAAGTGAACTTTGAAAATCCCGCAATGGGCTTGACACGCCGCGGATTGAATAAAGATTCGTAAAGACTCGTCCCTTCTATGATTAAATCTGAAAGCAATTTTCCGGATAATGAACCGAATGTCATTCCGTTTCCTGTAAACCCCGTAGCCACCAAAACTTGATCCGGCCCGCCGGGAATTTTACCGATGTAAGGAAGACCGTCGGCCGATTCATAAAACTGGCTTGACCAAGAAAAAGCAATATTTTTCACATTGAAATAATTCCGAACGTGCGCCTCCAATTCCCGTAAAGACTCCCGGGTATCAATTTTGGTTCCCGTTTTATGGTCTTTGCCTCCTACTATCAAATAACGTTTTCCGTCAATTTCCTGACTGCGGTAATAATGATAAGGGTCTTGCAAGTCATAACCTAAAAATGGAAAATAGGAAAAGTCATCCAACTCCACACCCAGCACGTAACTGCGCCAGGGGAGGTTTCTAAAATGGAGTAAATTGACCCCCGGTGGCGTATGGGTGGCGTAAATGAGGTATTTTGATTTGATTTTACCTCGGGAAGTAGTAACGACAATTTCATCGTTTTCACTGGTATGGTCTTCTACCCTGCATTTTTCAATATAGGTTCCTCCCAATTCCAAAAAAGCTTTTTTCAAGCCGTTGATGTAATGAATGGGATGGAACTGCGCTTGGCCTTTAATTTCTACGGCTTTGGTAAATGGAACCGGAAAAGGGATAGTGTCCGTATAAACCATTTCAACGCCTGCCTGATTGGATGCTTCCACGATATCGTCCAGTTCTTTTTCCTGATTGTTGTCGGTCGCAAAAAGATAAGCGGTTCTCTCTTCAAAGGAACAATCGATGGTGTATTTGGAAATATTACTCCGAATGAAGCTAATGGCCTCTTTTCCTGATTTGGCCAATAATTTTGCTTCATCCAACCCAAAATCCTTGATGACTTGGTCATAGGTTGCATCGAAAAAGGTATTGAGATGAGCCGTGGTTCCGCCCGTGGTTCCGAAGCCTGCGTTTTCCGCTTCGAGCAGCAAACATTTCACTCCCCGGGATTGTAATTCCACAGCGCATGAAAACCCGGTTATTCCCGCTCCGGCAATGATTACATCATAATGATCGTCCAACGGAAGATTTGAATTATGTGTTACTATTTCCGACTGCCAAATGCTTTTTAGTAAACCATCTCTAAACATAATTTATTATTTAAGTTCAACTTCTATTTATTATTTCAATCAAATAAGTTGAAGCACTATGTTTTTCAAAGGCATTTTTGAGTCCGGTATTTTTTATTAAATCAAATAAATAATTTGCCTTTCCATAAAACAAATCACCCTTTCCCATTTGACTTTGAGTTTTTAACTCCCAGATTCAACCCAGAATGAATCAAATAATATACCGAAAGAAATTACAGACCGGTATTCGCATAAAATAAAATGGTACATAAATTGCTGATTTTGTAGAAAATCTTACGATATGCGGTCAATTTGGAACGGTGCCATCGGATTTGGATTGGTGAATATTCCGATTAAAATTTACTCAGCGGTCGAAACCAGTAAGCTCGATTTGGATATGCTGGATAAATCCGATTTTTCAAATATCAAATTCAAAAGAGTCAATGAAAAGACCGGCAAGGAAGTCAAATGGGAAAATATTGTCAAAGGTTTTTTGAAAGAGGATCAATACGTGATACTCGAAGACGAGGATTATGAAGCAGTTTTACCTGAAAAGAATAAAATTCTTTCAATTGAACAATTTGTAAAAGAAGCAGAAATCGATACTGTTTACTTCGAAACACCTTATTTCCTTGAACCGCAAAAAAACGGTGAAAACGCATACAAACTTTTATTAAATGCTTTGAATGACACCGATATGGCCGGAATCGGCACTTTCGTATTACGTGATCGAGAGGTCTTGGGCGTCATCCGACCTTTCCAAAATGAAATATTGGATTTTAACCGTTAGAGCTTCCACAAAGAAATCCCGGATTATTCCGATTTGAATTAGCCTCCCAAAAAAGCACCA